>CAJLWO010000002.1 GCA_905210435.1 uncultured Bacteroidales bacterium | reverse complement strand
TGGCACGTGAGCCGTTCTCGCCCATGTCCTTGAACATCGGAGAGAGGACATCCATGTTGCCGACCTGTTTGAGAGTCGAAAGGAACTCGATCAGGGCGGCATTCATATCCGTTTTGACGAGATTGGAGAATTTCTGCACATCCATACCGGCGACACGGGCGTATTTAGCCGGGTCCTGGTAGATGCGGACAATAACCTGCGAGAGAGCCGTCGAAGATGCTTCAAGCTTTTGGTTATTGGAGTCAAGGACAGCGGCGAAGCCCATAATCTGCTGCACGGTCATGCCGGCCTGAGCGCCGACGCCTCCCATACGTGAGGCGAACTCAGCGATATAGGGAGCCGAGGCCGAGCAGTTCTGCGACAACTCATTGATAACAGAACCGACCGACAGCAGAGCCTTCTCGGTGCCGAGCCGCTTCTCGTCACCGAAGATGCCGGTGAGCTTGGAGAGGGTCAGCGTAGCACCGTCTCCGAGGTCATCGAGGGCGACATTGATTTTATCAGCGGCGCGGACGAAGCCGAAAACATCCTTCTGCGAGGACTTTCCGAGGCGACCGGCCTCCTGCGCCAGCTGATTCAGTTCCTCACGGGAGGTGCGGGTGTCTATCTTCTTGAACTCCTCGTTCAAGGCGGCGACTTCATCGGCATCCATACCCGTAAACTTGCGGACGTTGGCCATCTCCTGCTCCATACCCGCAAAAGCATTGACGGCGGCACGACCTGCCATTACAAGCCCTGTAATGGCTGCACCGACAGCCAAAAGGGCCATTTGCCACTTGTTAATCCAGTTCATGACGCGGTCAGAGAGAGATTCCTGGTCGCGCATCGATTCATTGACCTTGTCAATCTCCTGTCTGACGGCCTTAATCTTATCGATTTGAGCGTCCCAAGCGGCGGTGCCGCGCTCTATGCCGTTCAACTCATTCTTCAGTTGCTTCAATGCCTTGTTCAGTTCGCGAGGTGTTGCCTTGTCAAGACGCCTCAGAACATTCTCGGTAGAAGCGGCAGAGCCTTTCAACTGCTCTATCATCCGCTGGGTGGATTTCAGCTCACGTTGAAGTTTCTTCATCGTGGCCTTATCTCCTGCGGATGCTGCCTTTGCTATCTGCTTTTCCAGACGGCGGGCATCCTTTTCGAGCTGCGAGAGCATCTTCTGCGCTTGCTTACCATTGACGGAAAGGATGACGTTGGCGGTAGATGTATAATTTGGCATAATTCCTTATTGATTAACCGATATTTGTAGGTGTTCCCTGCAAATATCGCGGAGTCTTTTCGGACGAGAAAAGACGTTAAACAGGGTTGGTGTCGGGCAGGATACAGGGCCGACGGGAGGGTGCCGGGAAGGAAAGAACCGGCCTCAATTCGGATGGGCGGCGGAAGCCGTTGGGTCCCGTCTGAATTGAGCCTTAAAGATTTGCATATCAGGCAAATCTACCGCATCTGCGCGGGTCCCGTCTACAAAAATCTCGGTTTTGTAGCGGGTTGCGAGATGAAACGACCGAAGAATGAGGGAGTTGGGGGTTACGGGGGCTTGCCCCCGTAGTGGCATTGCACACCCCCCACCGCGCTGAACCTCGTTTTCGCTCCGACCCTTTTTCGTCCTACCGCTATATGCAGAACGGGCGGTAAAATCGCTGCCGTGAAGGTCAAATTTCCGCATCGTGGAAATTGACCTTTGCGACAGCACTCCGCTTTCCCTCGGCGCAGATTTATCAAGGCGAGGTGAATAACGATGGCGATGTGCGGTGATGACGATGCGGCGCGTAACGGAAGGCTTGTCAGCCAAAGGAACGGAGGGAACTCGGAGTGCCTACATAGGATTAGCGCAAACGGCAGGTGTCGCGGAGGCACGGAGCGACAGGCACTTTGTCGTGGGCTTGCACTAAGACAATGTGCCGACCTGCCCTTGCCCTAAGCCGTAGGCAGACTCGGAGTGAGTGAAGTGGTTGGCCGACTGCCGGAGTGGAGTCAGTGCATCGGCGCATCGCGCATCGGGGCCTGGGGTGGGCATAGCGTCGCAGACGATGAACGAGAGGAACGTGCCGGGGGCTTGGAATGTGGGCGACTTCTTCCTCTGTGGGTGGGAGGAACGCGGCTGACAGTATGGCATCCGTGCGATTGGAGGAAAGAACGAAGCAGACCGGCATCGATGGCTCGGAATAGCAAGCGAAGGTTTCGGGTTGACAGCGGAACGGAAGCGAGGCGACACCGTAGGCTCAGCCGGAGGTGTCGGTGTTAGCGAGAGTGTAGCCGTCAAAGAGAGTTTATTACCGCAGGCGCAGACATACGCGCCCGACACCGTGACGCAGGAGCGGTGTCGGGGAACAGCGGATGGCAAGCCGGAGGTCGTAATCTCTCGACCCGAAGGACGCAGCGGTTTTTAGCCGAAGTGGAGAGCATCGGAACCTCGGCCAAAAATGCTCGGAGTCAGCGATGACTGGGGATGCGAGCGACTGACGTATTGAGCGGTCAAATGCCATTGCATAAGCCACGTTCCGGGTGGGGTCGATAATGGAAGCCGCCTACATTTTGCCCTCGGCGAACAATCCATACTGCCCGACAGGGCGAGAAATGAGCGAGTGCCACGGGCAAATCTCCGTGCGTTCATCAGTCCTCTTATGGGTGGGAGGATGGTGGCGGATGGCGGCAGTGCGCCGATTGGAGGCCGGAGTGAAGATGCCTGTCCTTACGGGTCGGAATAGCAAGCGGAGGTTTCGGGTTGACAGCGGAGCGAAGCGAACCGACACCGTGACGCAGGAGCGGTGTCGGGGGAAAGCGAGAGCGTAGCCGTCAAAGATAGTTTGTAACCGTAGATGCAATGGAGCGCCACGAGCCGCAACAGAGCGGAGGTGTCGCGGAGGTACGGAGCGGCAACCGTAGCGGCGTGGAGGTGTCGTGGAAGAAGCGGAATGGAATTGCAGGGCGCAATCTATCGACCCGAAAACCGCAGCGGTCGTTAGTCGAAGCGGAGAGAAACGGAGCCTCGACCAACGATGCTCGGACACGGAAGGATGTAGACATCAAACGGAAGACGTATTGAGGTCAGTATGGCCGACATCCGCCACCAGCCGGGAGGGTCAGAAAAGATGAACGCGACATATAAAACAAAACGAGCTACCCTCACGGGCAACTCGCTCTGCCAATTTATGAAAAAACTTCTACTTTCAGTGCTTTATGAAATCAGCGCTTGCGATAGCAAACGAAGAATAAAATCCCGACGATTATAAGCGCGATTATTATAACCGCCGTGCCGTCAGGCGGATTATAGAGGCGCGTCGTGGCGGTGTGTTCTGTCGAAGTCTCGGCGGCTGATTGACGATAAGCCACCGTATCAAGCCGATTGAAGGCTTCGACGCTGTCCTTATGAACACGCCGCCGGTCAACCACGCGCCCCTTTACAGCCTTGATGCGAATAATCTCAGGCTGACAGGCGACGATGTCGCCAATGGAATAAGGCCGCTCGATATTGATTTTCAGGGTATCGAAGCTAAAATCAATATTGCGGATAGCGGAGTCAATCACCGCGATTGTGCGGTGATGTTCCGACCGGGCGACGGAATCGACTGCGAGGGACTTGTCCTGTTGCAGTTCCTTATGTGAGCGGCACGAGGTGATGAGTGCCAGCGCGAGGATGAAGATTAACGACCGCATAGCTCAGGCTCTTTCTGAACGTTGAACGAAGGACAAGCCTTGTTTGCGAACTCGTTGTGTCCGTGTACTGTGGCGCCGGGATATTTCTTCCGCATCTCGGCAACAAGTTTGACGAGCGAGGCACGTTGCTCCGGAGTGCGCGTGTCTTTGGGAGGATATTCCCCCTTGGCGTTTTTGGTGGCTGCGCAGCCTCCGATGTAGCAGATTCCGATGGAATGAGGGTTGTAGCCGGTCGTGTGTGCGCCGACCTGGGTTTCAGGACGGCCACGATGAACGGAACCGTCGCGGTATATCACATAGTGATAGCCGACATCGGAGAAGCCACGGGCAAGATGCCATTGGCGGATTTGGGCGACAGTATAATCCTTCCCCTCCGGCGTGGCCGAACAATGGAGGATTATCTTGTCGATGCGCCGGGTGTTCGGTAACGAGCCCACACCGAGAGCCGCCCAGGTCTTCGGGCCTACGATGCCGTCCACGGCGATGCCGTGCGATTTCTGAAAATCGCGAACGGCTTCATCGGTAATCGGGCCGAAGATACCGTCAGGAATGAGGTTGAGTTTGCGTTGCAGGAGGGCGACGGTGTCGCCCCTGCTACCTTTCTTGATTGTTGTCATGGTTTTTGTATTTATAGTGGTAGTCAATGCCGAACAAAGCGCCCGCGAAAGTCAGAATCTCGCCGAAGGCGACAAGGACGGAATTATGAATTTCGCCGGGCGGAGGCATGATGAAGCCGGAAATCAGGAGGCCGCAGCCTACCACTATCAGCAGAATTGCGGATAGAAGCTGAATTGTAGGCTTATGTTTGTGGAGATTCATGATTTTGTGGGTTAACGAGTTGTGTATGTGAAGAAAAAGTATTATCTTTGCGTATTGTTAAGTGAAACCAAGCTAATCCGACCGGACACCTCTGAACGAAAGTGAAGCCAAGCTAAGAAAAGTGGATACCTCTGACAGATGCCGGATAGCACCCTCGTAGTATTTACCACGGCTTTCCTGTGCGACGTATCGATGATAGCAACCCCCTGTGGGCTTTCAGTTGAGAAGTATAAAAGATAGCACCCCCGGAGCGTCAACTTCGGGCTTTCTTTTTATTTCCCGAAAGTCCATTTTTCGGTTGCGGGATTGTAGATAAGAAAGAACTCGGCGAGCGAGCTTGCGAGATTGGCCGGTGTGATGGCGGCGCGTCCGGGATAAATCGGTTTTGCGAAACCGATTCCGAAGCGCAGCCTTATCATACGCTCCTTTTTCCTCGCAGTCGTTTTTGCGAGGTTGCCGTCGAGCAAATGCACCGATGTGCGCCCCCAGCCGAAAGTCCTGTTCCCCTCCTTGTTGACGCTGTGGGAGACGAAATACTCAGGCAAACCGGAATATCCCGGCTGCTTTTCCGTGCATAGAAGATTGTGCGGGCCGGTGGAGAACATAACCTGAGTGCCGTTGAGTTTCACGGCATAGAGCGAGCCGAACACACCCCATCCTTTCTTGACGGAGCAATACTTTTTCGCGGCCAGTTGCTCGGCGGTCGCGTCCTTGTCCTTGAAAGGATTGCGCTTTCGGACGGGACGGAAGATATATGGCACATATCCGTCAGCGATAAGCTGCTGTGCGCCGAGGACGTGCAGTTGTCCGTTTTGGACTACGCACGAAATCTGGGCTGTGTTATACAGCCCTTTGGAGCCTTCGGTCATGCCGAGTTTGGCCTGAATCACATCAAGAAGTTTCTCGATGTCGGCAACGGCGCGTCGGGTATTGTTGAGGTCAACTACCTGCTGCGCTTTCATCGCCCCGGCCCGCTCGGTGGTTGCCATATTTATTATTGTGGCGTTCTCGTTTGTCATCTGCTGGCCAGTCAGCAGGTCGATGAACGTGTTCGAGAGCCTGACGAAGTTACGGTCAGCCGGGCCTTGCTGCAATTTGCAGACGGCGGTGTGATCGACCTTGGAGAGCGTATTGTACCAGTTGCCGAGGATTGCCTGAGTCTCCGAGGTTCCGGCGGTAGCGAGCAGGTCTGCGATACGTTGCAGGATATAGCCCAACGACTCCGGGGTTATGGAGTCTTTGGTCTGCAACTTGCGAAACTCGGCAATGAGTTGAGAAAGTGATTTTGTATCAATAGCCATAACTGATGCTGTTTATACGGCAAAGTTATGGCGGCAACTATACCGGGGAAAAGACACGAATTTTCAACGGAGTGCGCTGTATGTCAACGAAAATGTGTAACTTTGCGCATGACAACGGCAAATACAAAATAGCATGAAGAATTGGCATAAAATAGTAGGTGTTATAGCTTTTGGCGGATTGCTCATTACCATATTGTTAATATCCTGTAATTGCAACTCTAACGAAGTTAATGCTGATTCTGAAGTTGCAGTTGCAAAAGCTGTTTTTTCGGTGGAAAAAATCAGCAAAGAGGAGTATATGCAAGCAGATAGCACGTCAGATGATTATAATATCTATCCTCAACGTGTGGATTCAATCGCTCAATATGACGTTTTGAATAAAATTTTTCAAGACGTAAGAGAACAAATAGCTGATTTGGATTCAGTTGATAGATGTGCGATATATGAAGCTGTAACAGACGATGAATTATATTGTATTGATAATCTGCTATATTATCCAGACTTGAAGTTATTGGGATTTAAAGTTCCTTTGGATTATCATAACAATTCGGTGTTGTGGTATGATTCAACAGCCGGCAAACTAATCATGAGAACATTATATGAGCCAATAGCGGTGAACAAAAATGGCATTTATGTTTGTCAGGTTCTTGGTGATTGCGATCTCTCATTAGACTTGCATTTCTTTGATAGGCGAGAAAATCTGATTTATGAAATACAAGCCTACAAGAACACTGATTATAGTGGAGAAAACTGTCTGTTTACATTTGAGGAGGAACATTATAAGCAGATTTTTTGGAACAAAAATAATTGTCTATATTTGCGTTCTTATGATATAATCCACAACGAAATGGTTTATTTGAGGATTTCGTTGAATTAAACTGTTATTTCAGAAACGATTGGTCGAATAAACCATAATTGAAGGCATTGTAGACTATGCTATTGAGATAGCAATAGAGAGTATCTGCAAAGGTCTATTGCAAAATAGATTAGCTATAATGTTATAGTGCGGCGCATAATGTCGGGATTGAGAGCGTTGGAAATGGCACGGCAGAACTCCTGGCCGAGAGAGTCTGCGTAGAACTCCTGAATGTTCATTACGGAAGCGAAATACTTGCGAGAGAACCACCGCTTGCGCTTGCGACCGTTGGCTTTGCCAATGTCGCCGGGGTTGCCTCGCGGAGTATTGCGGCCCGTGCCATAGTCAACGAAAAGACCGTAGGTGTTAAATGCCTGTTCAAGAGTAATGTCGATGAACTTGCCGTCGGCTGTCATAGATATGCCGACCGTCGAGCGGTAAAGCGCCCCAGTATCGATGACACCGAGAAGGGCGATTTGCTCGCGCCATATCTTTACCATAGTGGAGTTGAAGGCCCGGACGTATTTACGGCGGGCTTCGACACTGTTTTTATCTGTATTCATAGGAATGTTCCATTGGCAAAGGTTGGCTTGATAGCTTGCACCATCGACCGCAGAGCTGCGCCCTGCGCCCGCTGACGTTCAAGCGCCAACTTTGCCGATGGGCTTACGCCCATTCATCGGGGTTGTATCTTAAATCGGTGAACACATCGACGGCTATCTGGAAATAAGCACCGGCGGCGCCACTGAAAAAATAGCGGTCAATCTCGTTGAACGTTATTCGGGGGTCAAGGTAGATGCAGTTCTGCTCCAACTTGACTTTTTCAGGGAGAAGCCGCGACATGAACTGACGGAACAGTTCGCGCATGATCTCCATGCACTCGGCGCGGGCCGCCATATCCTCGGCGGCGTGGCGCATAGCGAAAAACACGGTTTTGACGCGGCGGGTGCGCGGCGTGTTGTTCAACTCGGTATAGCCGTCGGCTATATCGCTGACGCAGACGAAGGCTGTTTGAGTCTGTGCCTCGTTGACCGCTTCCTCGAAGCCGTCAAGACCGCTGACGCGGCAGAAGGTAAAACCTTCTTGTCGGGCAAGGCGGTTGGTTGCGGTCAGGTTTTCAAAGAAAGCCGCCGCGTTCCATCGACCGTTGAGTTGCGCTGTCATTTGGAGGCGGTTTTGGCGTTCAGTTCCTTATACTCACGAGCCTGGGCGTTAAGCTCAGTGAGTGCGCGGTGAGTATCGAGCGCGAGGACTTCTTTCTCTTTCGTGGCATCACCTTTGGTGAGGGCACGGATCTGAGCGTTCATCGCGTCCTCGACCGAGGGCGCGGCAGAGCCGAGCAGGTTGCCGCCGGTGGCGGCGCTGATTGGCTGAAAGAAATCCGGGAATTTGCGCGAGAAGGTATCTTTGAGCGCGGCGAACCAGTAGAAGATGCTTATGCGCTCGTATGGCTTGAAGGTCATGGCCTTGCCATAGAGCGTAGCACCAAGTTGGTCGAGCAGTTCATCGTTCTGCGTCTGGAGATAACCTTGATAGAGGTTGTCGCAGATAATGAAAGTCTCAAACGGCACTTCGGAGAAGTCAGCCGGGAGAGCGTGCTGGCGGTTGATTTTGGATAGCCTGACGGGAACCGTCGGCAGAGAAGCGAGCCAGTCGAGATGCGGCAGCAGCTCTGCGAGGGTCAAGGGAGTAACCTCAAAAAGAATCTTTGCTTTTTTGAGGAGATAGGCCCCGCTGTCTTGCCGACCGATAACCTTTGTGCCGCTCCACTGGAGAAGGCATAAGGTCTTGATTTCTTCCCAGCAAAATCGGCTGCACTCGGCATAGTCCAAGCGAGCTTGACTCTGCTCTCGTTGGCACGATTTGTCGTCGGTGGCGAAATCATCGGCGAGAAGCTGATAAACATAGCGGAGCTGTTTATCGGAAAGCTCGTGCCAGCCCTGCGGTACGATGAAGTTAATCGAGATTGTCTGCATAGGTATGAGCATTATTGTACCGCGAAGGTACGGTAATGCCCTTACCGGGTAAAAGACAGCAAAGGCGACTCCCGGAGTGGGAGCCGCCACAGGTGGGTCGGGTCGTTCAATATTCCTGCTCGTGGATATTGATACTGCTGATATATTCGAGGCAGTCGCTGAATTTTTCCATCACGAGCATCGTGGCGAATGTTCTGCTGAACGTGAAGATGTTTGCGAAAAGGCAGGTCGATTCATCGGTGAAATGGATGAAGGCGAAGAACTTTCTTGCACCGTCGGGGCAAGTCTGCGAGTAGTCGGTGAGGTTGGCGAAGTCGCGCTCAACGGGTCGTTTGTCGGGAAGTATCATATCGAATTGATTTAAGAGTTATGTGCCGAAGCACTTTAGATTTTACGTGCAAATCAAAGAATGTGCATAGGAGGCTGAGAGAGTCAAGGGTGAAAGCCGTTCTGCAACGGAGCGAAGAACGGAGGAACACGGAGTGCAAACCTGCCCTTGACCTGCTGACGCATATTCTAATTTCGCACAGGAAAATCAGTGCCTCGTGCCATAACTCCAATGCGATATGACCGACAAATGACCCCTGCGACGTAGCTTCACCGACTGCCGATTGCCCCGACACCGCTAAAAGAAGTAGCCCGAAGCCTTCTTTTCATTACGAAAGACCGGCGGCGCAAACAGCTTCGCGGTTTCCGACTGGTGCCATTCGCTGAAAAATTCGGGGTTCAGCCGGATATAATTCACAATATCTGCGAGCCTCCGCGAGTTGAACGACCCCGACCGCAGGTAGCCCACGACCTGCGCTTTTACCTGCCTGACAATCTCGTGCCGCTTTTCTGTCAGATCTCCGCGCAGATTTTCGGAGCGGAGTGCTGACATCAGTTCCGGCGACAACCATTCTTCGGCCAGTGATGCCTCAAGGTCTATGACCTGCGGGCGCAGTTCCAGATACTTGTCCCAACGACAGCCCTGTACGTTGCCTACACTATCCACGATAGCGAGGTCAGGGAAAAGTGTCGCGCCGAAGAAGTCGGCCTGTGAGGATGTGAGCCACTTCGATGCCCCGACGAGTCCGGGCAAGAGAGCGGCGATGCAATCGTCGCGGTGGCTCAGCATCGAGCCTATGAGTCTGTCGACACGCGGTTTCGATGCCGGAGCGAGGTTTGAGGTGTTCACCACCGCAAAGCCGTTAGGCGAAAGCACGATGTCGAGCGATGGAATAGCCCGGCGCAGAGCGTCGGCGACAGCGAGCCGCGAAGTAAGGATTTTAAGCGGGTTCGAGTCGGTATAGCCGCAGATGGTGTTAAAGGTGGTTTCGGAAGTGAAAGTCGTTCTGACCCAGTCCTCGGCGAGGTCGAGAAAGAGCGCGAGCCTTTCGATAAAGGGCGTTTCGCCCTTGACCGAGGCGATGATGTTCGGAAGATGTGAGCGCAACTGCGCGTCAGTCGTTATCAGCTTTGCCATTGTCGTTTGCGTTGGGGAGTTTCACTTGCTTTGCGTCGGTATGCTCGTCAAGCGTGGTAAGTTGGATAAAGGGGATTTCGGGGTGAACGCCCTGCCAGCCGTTAAATCGGATAATGATACGATGCACGGTAAAGAGCAGGTCGTGATATGGCTTCTGGAGGGCTTGGGCTATGGTGTAAAGCTCGCGCTTGTCCGAGCCGGAGTTGTTGGACTGCGCCTTGCCCGGCACGGAACCGACAAGATTACTATGCACCCGCATAGTAAAGCATATCATATTGATTGCTTCCTGAATGTCGGTTTCCCAGTCGCCGCCCTCCTTGCTATCGTCAATCTTGTTGATTACCACGTCGTGCTGTTCCTTGCCATCGGGCGTAACATAGAACGTCGAGAACCAGGCTTTGCCGCTGTTCTCGGCACCTGTGAGGAAGTCGAGAATCTGCTGTTTCTCGGCGACGATACGCGCCTGTTGCTTGCGGCGGTCGGTGATGCCCTCGGCACGAAATATTGACTCCCAATATTTCGCCCCGACCTCGATGTGGTACTTTATGGGAGCGGAGTTTTTGAGCTTCGCTTCCTTTGCGATGCCGATAAGCTGCTTGATGTTGTACCACTTACCCCGGAACAACGCGCCGTAATACGGAATTGGATAGTATGTGCTATCCACGGTCGGGATGCGCGATACAATAGCAAATTTCCGGCACTTCGACTTTTTGGCGAGTTTGTCTTGCAGATCTCGCCACGGCGAAGTCTGGTCGAGTAGGTCGATTTCCTCGATGTCGCTCCGCGACGAGATGGGTTTACGCCAGTTGGCGTAAAGGATTTTGGAAATACGACCGTGCTTGTCAGCCGGAGTGAAGCGGCAATAACAGGCTTCCTTTCTCAACAGGCGCACAATCCTTGTGCCGTCCTCATTGAGAATAAGCACTGATACGGCGAATCCGAAGTGCTTGAAGTCCTGACAGATGCCGAGAAAGTAAGCGGCGAGGTCGTTGTCAAGTAGGAAGTCATCGACTGCCGACTTGACCGAAGCGGAGGCTTCGGTGGCGCAGTATTGCAGCCCCGAACCGTAGCAGACCTCGGCGTTGAAACACTGGCAGGTTGCCAAAGTTTCGTCCTTTTCGACGAGCGCGAGCAAGTCGAACGGCATCTGATTGTCGCCGCCCCACGGAACGTATGAGAGAGTATCGTCTACAATAGTCGGCACAATATCCACGTCTTCGCGGAATACTGACGCGGAATTGACAGTGAACGCAGCGCGGGCCTCGAAGCCCGGAAGCGTTTCGACGGAGTTAAAGTTGAGGTCGGAAAAAGAAAAGTCCATAACTTGCTGAGATTTTCAGCGAAGTTATGGACTATATGAGGTGCGCGAAAAGACGCTATTACAACTCTGTCGATAAAATCATATCTACAAGATTAAAGCGGACTTTGCGAAATAGCATCATGCTTCTTATACCAAGATTATCCTCCTCCATATAGTTGCCATGCTGCTCGGTTTGAACGTCTAACATCGGTACTGTAACTGAATTGCCCCCAAGAGTCAATGTTGCATCCGGCAGTTTGTAACAGAGTACCGACCAAACACCTCCGACCCCAGCCATTCTAACCGTATCACTTTTGCAGTTTGTTGTGAGATAATCTTTATTTGCGTCAAAGTAGAATTTGTTGAGTCTTCCGAACCCTGCATCTCCGCTGTCAAGTTTCATCATTTGTGGTTGTCCATTTACTTGCGCTTGTGTTACCAAATTCATTTGAGAAGAAAAACACATATTCGGTCGCACACTCGATGGGCTGGCAGCAACAGCAGGTACTTGAATTTCTTTGGCTGAAAAATCAAGAGTTACATCTTTAAGCTGAAGCATCAGCTCACTGCCAACGATAAATTCAAGGACATCAATATATTTATCGGCTTCGTCGTTGTGACTTCTTATGTCAATGACATAGAATGGAACATCGTTAATCTTGATATTACCTAACGACAATTCTTTGGCAATGGCATATCTGCCGGCAGATGATTCTACGCCGGTGGCGGCAACATCGGCATCAAGGAATTCGAGTCCATAGGCTCGGGCCAAAGAATCAGTAATAACATTAACTCCTGCACCAGTGTCAAAGGTAATCTTTACGGGATTACCATTGATTCGTGCTTCGGTAATCTGCATCAAATATTGCTGACTGCCTTGTTTCCCTGTCGGAATTGTGTCAAACGGTATAATTCCCTTATCTCCGTTAAAAGAAATCTGATATGGAGAATATTGTGTCAGACTTTTGTATTGTGCAGCCATATCGGCATAAGGCTTAAGACTCGTAGAGTCAACCATTTGGTATGCCGATGATAATACTGCGGAGAGCAGATTGTATGCGTCTTCGTTTTTACCGACCCTGCTCAAGTCCATTGAATACATGACTGAACTTTGTAGCAGCAGGTTCAGATCAAGCATTTCAGACTGAGTTTTAAGTAATTCATCAAAGGCCGGTATGGATATATCAGGACGATTAAAACGGTTGCCAATCAGGCAGCGTGAGAATACCTCTAAGAACGGGGATATCGAATCTTTCGGAGTGCTGTAATAAATGTCATGCAGACCAAAGAAATCGGATGTATTCATTGCCGTTCCTATACGTTCGTCTATGCTTTGTGCTTTTGCGGCAAAACAAGACAGTATTATCGTAAAAATTAGAATGAGCTTCTTCATATATTGTCCGTTAATAATCGCAAAGTTACTAAAAATCTGCCGAATATAGTTCAACAAATGTTGAGAAATGAGTTAGCTACAAAAAAACTTCGAGGTCGTTCACGCGGAAGATGCAGCAGTCGCGTATCTTGCGGCACTCGCCGGAGGAAAGTATCTTAACGTTCCTCCAGCCGCCGTAAAAATTGTATCGCAGGGAGATACAATTTCGGAGTTCCAGGATAGAGCCGTCGGATTTCCAAACGGAAATATCGACAGGGTCGCCGGAGTTAAGCATTGTTCTTGCCGTTGAGATATGGATGGAATGAGCCATAGCGAGTTTACGAGTAAACGAGATTGTAAGGTTCTGTGAAAATGCCGGGCGACGCGGACAAGCGCACAATCGGGCGGTTGTCTGTATATCGCCATGTGAACTTGACCTTGTTAAGTTTATCGTCGCCGTTCTGAATTTCGCAGGTGGCGTCGGTAATGAGGATTGGAACGAGAAGCAGCGGGTCATAACTGTTTGTCGGGTCCGGCTCGATTCGGAACACATCGTGCGACGAAAAGAGTTGGTCTATCCATCCGGCTTCGTCAGAAGTCAGCGGCCCGGCCTCCACCTCGTAGGTCTTGGTCGTGGATTGGTTGTAGAACCGCGAGCTGCCGTTGATGATGGCGAGGGAGCGGTCAACGCCCGTCTTTGCGGTGGTTTCCACCGGCAAAGTGGCCGTATCCCAGACATTGAAGCAGTTGCGGAAATAGAACGATTCAAGGTCTGAGAGCGAGTTGTCAACGAAACAGGTAACAGACCGCTGACCGCAACGGACGGTAAACGACAGCAGCGTAATATTGTCAGGGCGAGCGGCGGCGAACCCTGCGGCATCGGCAATGACCGAGGACAACGGCACGTTGATCTGCACGACCCCGGAGGTGGCGGCGGTCTTGCCGGAATCCATAAAATATGAATGAAGAAATCTCGCCTCAGATTTTTTCGTCTGAAAGGTATGCTGTACCGAATACTCCAGACTCTCCCCGGATTCCGCGTAGAAGAAAAGGGAGAGCGTGGAGCCGGGAGCGACACGGCGCATTGAGAGTGTTGTCAGGAAGTTCTCTTTGAGGAATGTGGGAATATCCGTGCAGACCGTGAAGCGGTCGCAGTAAAGGATATGAAGCACACAGAAGTCCGCCTTGTTGTTGACCGAGTCGGTAAATACCCGCAGGGTAAAGTCGGCGCATGCCTGGCCGGACTTATTTATCTCGGACTCGATAAGCGAGCCGAGATCATAGAGCGTTACATAACCGCCGTGGGCGTAGTAACGCTCCGAGAGGATGACGATGCCGCCGGTGGCGGTCAGCGTAACATCGACATATTCCCCCTCGACGGCGACGGTGATTTCACCGACAGCCGAAGAAAGTATAATGCCCTGGGGCTTGTATGTAATCCGGTGTGCCATGCCGCAAAGTTAACTTTGCGGTCGTGGCCGATAAAAGACAGTGAGAAAGCGGTCAACCCCGGAGGGTCAACCGCTGCACGGACGGATTGGAGAAGTCATTTCTCCAGATGGTCGGGACGGAAGTCCGGCGCGTCGGGGTCGATGCCTCGCGCGATGTATTTAGAGCGGAGGGCGTTGTGCGCCTGAATGACTATCTGATTGATGACGCGGAAGTGGAGGTCTTCAATCAGAAGGGCGACTTGCTCTTTGTAGCTCGGAAACTGTATGCCGAAGGCGAAGTTGATTTTTCGTGCTGCATCGAGGATGATTTGCAGCTCCTGTTCGGTAAACTTGTTGTAGTCGATTTCCATTGCTTCGGGGATTAGAGGGTGAAACATTCGTGATTGTTGTTGTCGATATGGAAGATGGAGAGTGTGTAATTCTCGCAACCTTTTCGGAACTCGACTTTTATAAAGTCCTCGCCGTCGCGCCACGTGTAGAAAAGGGCCAGTCGCATTGCGTCCGTATCGTTGTCGGCATAGAATTTCCATTTGCCCTGTTTTGTTGTGCAGATATATTCGTACATAGCTTTTCGGATTTATGGGTTGGACTTCCGGGGAAAGCAAGAGAGGCTTATGCCTCCCTTGCGGCCTCGAACTGGAGGCGTTCATAGATGTTCTGCGAGATAGTCGCCCCGTATCGGGCTTTGAGCAGGTGCATGTAGCGCATCGCGCTTTTGGCCGTCTTGCATCCGCATCCGACGTTGTCCTTGGGGGCCACGCCCTTGAAGTAGACGTACCAGCGGTTGAACTTGCGCTGAGCCACGATGAGCCTGGGAGCGATGGCCGGAGTGTTCTCGACGGCGGGAGCGGCGGTTTGGGCGACCTGTTTTTCTGCGGATTTTTTAGTTTTCTTTGCCATGATTTTGAAGTATTTGGGGGTTGACAAGTGAGCCGAGGCTCTTAATTTTTACATTGCAATAATTGGGAGAGCTGAGAAAGCGATGGAAAAGCAAAAATTTCAAGTAAAATTTCAGCCGGAGGCCGCAGATAAAAATGAAGCTGCAACGTAGCGAAGCGAGATTTTTATTGAAATTTTGTGTAGAAATCCGTCAGGTATATTTTGCGATGAGCGGTCAGCCCTACCTTTGCAGATGGAAAAATAGACATCGGATCACTCCCCAGATGCTTCATTGGCAAAGAAAACAATCCGTGGAAAACAGCCCGAACCGCCCGACGTCGGGAACGGCCATTGCTCCGTACTCGTCGCGGCTGCAAGTGAAACGGTACGGATGTCAAGGGTGTGGCCCGACAACTGAGGGTTGCGGATGAGGCCGGAAGCGCGGTAACATGCTCCTGCGCCCGATGCGGTGGCGAGTCGCAGATCATCAGAACGCCGCAGGTTGAGGCCAGCGGCGGCGGTGGCCGTCGCGCCGGAAGTACGACACTAATCCGGCTATGTACTGCCGTCTGACAAAACGGGGTGAATGGAAATGCCGACAGCGGAGGCAATGCGCCGCTTCCTTTTCGTGGCACGATGGCGAGGACACAATAATGCAGAGCGACTTAGGCGGTCTCACGCTCCGCGTCGATAGACAGGACACAATACGATCACTCCCCAAAAAAATGGCGCGAAATGCCATGCCGATGAATACCGATGGAGAAGTCTGCGGCCTTTGGAGCGTTGAGCGGTCAGCTCGGATGGCCGACAGGCACCTGCCCGGAGCACATCGATTGCGCAGGGTCTGACCCGCAACCCTCGGCTTGTAGGCGGTGCCGGAGAGCCGTTAGACAAATGATAGTGAAGCGATGGCGAAAATGAGCAAAGGAAAAGGCTGCCCCGGCGGACAGCCGTCCCTTTGAGGGAGGATAGGTTTTACCAACCTGCGTAGCAGCCCTGAACCATTGTGTAGTCGACGTCATCGACTTGTGCGGCTGCGATTTCCTGGGCTTCCTCGGCGCTGCGGGCTTCGACTTCTACCGAGATGCTTTCGCCGTCGAAGGTGATTACTTCTACCGAATAGTATTTGAGCTTGCGGTTGGAGTTGAGAGAGCTGTCGAATATGTTCATTACGTGGGTCATGATTTTGAAGTTTTAGAGGGTTTTTACTGTGCGCCGGGGCGCGTTTGTTTTACATTGCAGAATATGCGGCTGACCCAATCAGTGCCACAGGCACGTTAGCCGACAAGGGTTCGTCCAAAAGGGCTTGCCCCCTGAATACTCTTTTTTCATAGGCACAACGGAAAAAAGGAAGATTTTTTGAGCGAATTTACATGCCCTTGACGAGCGTAGATAAGGCCGCTAACTTCGCGATGTAAATACAATGTGCCTCCGTGCGTGTTTACGAGTAAAGTTCCTCGCGAAACGTCCCGGCAAAATCCTGATCTACGTAACCTGTAAGGCATATTTGATGGCGAACGCCAACTGTAAGCCCAAATACACATCTGCCCAGTGAAGTAATCACTGACGGCAAAAGCCTCTCACCTTTATGTGAAGCCCGGATGAGGAAGAACAGGTAAAGAATTGCCTTGCAATCGCCGAATACCTATGAAAATAAACTCGGAATGAGGCAAATCGCCACAAGTCGAGTCGATGCAACGAATGGTTCAGAGTTTCAGTCGGTAAAATCTCCATCAAAGGACCACGAAGAACGGTAACGACCTATATCTGGGAATGACAGCCATTGCCGGAACAATGCCGCATAAAAAAGCGAGCTTAGATCCAACGGATAGTTGGTGCCTAAGCTCGCTGAATGAGTTAGCGATTGAAGCCTTTCGGTCGAGACCTTAGGCTTGATTTACGAAAGCGCGGCGGCGGTGCCGCAACTCCATAAGAAAGCCCTACAATCACTGCCGAGGTTTTTATATGATATGCCTTGCTTTATCAGTTATCGAAATGTATGGGTGGAACCGGGAGGTCGTCGCGACGTATTAATTTCTTAACTTCTTCGGATAAGCCTTTTTGATAACGTTTCAGCCACATTTCCGTCGGTGTCAGCTTTATGACTATATAATATTCCGTTGCATCCCATAAATCATCACTGTCGGGAGCGTCATACCAAGTGAGTTCGAGACGCGGTTTCCCGTCATCTTCATTCGCAGGATCTGACACGTGCCATGTGTATCTCTTATAGAAATCGGCTGTTCCGTCCGGCAAAAGATAGTATGTAATGAGACCGCCCCACGACCAGGTGTTTTCGCCGTCGGTAGTAAAACGGTATATAAGCGGATTATCATTGCTCCCGTCCTCAACTAATTGCCATTGTCCTTTGATCAGTTTGGTGTCTGGATAGTCCGGGGTGTCATTATCGCAAGAACTGAACGCGAGTGTAAGGAGAGGAAGTAAAAGCAGAAGTAGTTTCTTCATGTTTAATGGTGTTTACGGTTATTTCATAATAGCTGAAGATGCGCCTGATTGTTCTCCGACCTCGTTGCCCCGTTGTACTTTCTTTCCGTAACCGAAAGTGTATGTCACCGAAAGGTTCAAACGGCGATGAAAGTTGTTTCCATCAACGAATCGTGTTTCTGAATACAAAGGAGTTGACAACGTATTAGTAGCACAGAGCCAGTCATTGCGAAATAGATTCATCGCGCTTACCCTGATATTCCAGTTTGCCCGGCTCCATCCTGCGAGTATCTGGTAGAAATCACGGTCTTTATATATTACTCCACGATTGCCCTGCACTGTCAGGTTTCTTGTCTGATACGATGCCTGAAAGTAGAAATTACCAAGATAATAAGTAACCGATGCGTTGCAAGTGAACGGACTCCGTTTAATGTCAAATAATCCGGTCATACGATAGATTGAAATTGAGGGCGATGCCGCAAGTTGAATATTGCCATTTAACAGTTTGTAATTAAACGACATTCCGATTTGAGTACGGTTATAGTCGCCGTCAGTTTCAAAGGTGCGAAGCAAAGCAGTCCCACCGTCGTATGGCTCGTAAACAGGCACATACAGGTTATATTCTCCGAAGTATTGGGCAAAAGCCGAAGCCGAGAATCTGTTAGACGGCATCCAGTTGTAAGATAGGTTGAATGTAACCTGTCGGGAAAGTCCGATTTCGGGATTGCCGGTATAGTACATCAGTTCGTTCTGTTGCAGTATATTCGGCGTTTTCTCGCTTGCACCGGGATAGTTCGCGCCGAAATGGAAGTATGCGCGGAAAGAATGTTTCTGTGAAGGAGAGAATCCGGCTGATACATTAGCGAGAGGATAGACCTCTGAAACGGACTGGTCGTTGATTTTGTTCTTCTCCCATTGCAGAGCCACATCAGCACTCACATTCCATTGATTGTTGGAGAAGCTGTAACCGAGCGCGGCTCCGGCATAGGTGTCGAGGAAATCATTGTCGTAAGGAGATGTGCCTAAATAGCTCACATCATTGGATGTGGAACCGTAATAAGCGCGGAAGAAGCCGTTTTGTCTGTCTGTGAATATCTTGTAAAGAGTGGCGCTGCCCCTGAACTGCCATACATTTTCCCTTGAGTCGTTTACTATGGCATCAGTGGCTGAAGTCTGATAGCGGTAATTGTTGTTTGTGTGTCCGTAATTTATGCCAGGCGAAACGCTAAGATGGAAATTTCGGGGCAGAATGAAATAGTAATTGCCAGACCATATAATATAACGGCTGGTATAAGGCTCGTATCTGCTATATTCGTAGTCTTCTGCCTGTCGGGGTACAAACGACAGCTTGCCGGATGTTTCAGCCGTCGGCGACTGATCGAAGTTAAAGCCGACAGTGTTTGCAATCTGCACTTTGTCGGAATCGTAAATGGCTCTGAACGTAACGGGGTACTGGTTATACCTGAAATGAGAGTTGTCGAATATTTCGTTTCGCGTAATAAGGTACGGTTCGCCGGCGGCGTTTTCAAGAGTATAGTTCCCAATGGTTGATGTACCTGAATGTCTGATGTCGTGATTTGACGCACCTGCATATAAATCGTATGTCATTCGCTTATATGCGAACTTTGAATATATTGAAGCACGGCTTGACAGTTTTCCCACAAAGAAATTTTCATTTACCGTCGCTTTGGTGTAGCCGCCGTATTCGTATTTCTGCATGATGAAATTGACTACATGCTCGTTGCTCTGAAAACGAGGGTCGGTAGGAAAATCGAGATATTCGACACGCCGCACATCAGATGTCATAATACCCTCGATTTCCTCTGCCGAGGCAGGGATATAGTTGATATAGACCGCGACATTCTGACCGCTTGGTGTCGTAACCGCATTGTCAACAAGATTGATGTTGATTTGCGGAATGGCGAGCTGTCGCAAAAGGTCAATGGCGTTTTGCGCGGACGATTTCTGCCTTGAGGTCGGGGTATATGTTGAAGATGTAGCGTTAGTGCGCTGCATTTGGGCTTCGACAACCACCTCGTCAAGTTCTTGTGTCTTTACGCTGTCGGGCGTTTCCGTCTGCGCCATTGCCGCTATAGCAAGGGTTGCGCAAAATATTGTTACCAATAATCTATATTTCATGCAAAAACAATGTTATCGTCCAAACAAGCCGTAGATTATCTGACCTACCGGCAAACCTATTCCAATTTTCTTTTTCCCACGGCCGACATTTATGTAAGGGGTAGCGATTGGTTCCACGTCATAATAGTTGCGAGGACCATGACGTTCCACTATCTGTCCTCCCATCAATATTCCTAAATTTTCGGTGGCTCTGTAATTGACATAACCACCGAATCGTGATACATCATAATACCCCAGCATTGACGGAGGCATAGGAGAGCCGTTTGGCATCATAGGCATAGCGTTCCTGCCATAATAATAAGCGTATGCCGTAAATGACAAAGGCGATGAAAACCGGTAAGTAAAGCGGCCATGTATACCTGACTGGCGAATAAGACCGCCATAAAAAGAGTATTTGTTGACAATGCCGCCAACGTAAAAGCTCAACTTTTCATTCTGTACCGAAACGCCCAAAGTGCCGGTAGTCTTATTCATCATTCCCGGATAAGAAGCAATATCAACATTCCCGGATATTTGCAGATTGTCATTATTGTAAATCACTCCCGGAGAAACATATATATAATGAAAAGCAGGGAAAGGCCGCATCAGATTTTCTGTAATATACTGCGAAAATGCAAAAGTACGATCAGGGATAAAGTAATCAGGTCTGCAAATACTATCGTTATGACAGTTGCCACACATGACGCTGTCATTTGCTGAAAACTGTGTCAAAGGCACAGCATTATTATGAAGGACTCCGTCAACAACCCCATTCAGCACCGATACCGCAACACTATCCGATGCCTCTTCCTGTGCCATTGCGGTTATAGCAGAAATGGCACATAATATTGATGTAATGATACGGTTACTCATATCTTTAAGGATTCTCGTAGGCTCAACAGAGAGAGTTAGTTAATATAGAAAACGTGAGCCAACTATGCCACGTCTTAACTTGAAGGTCGTAGGAAACCGATTGTACTCAGATGTGGTTGACAGCAGCCCACGCTATGCGAGGAAAGCCATCATGCCATCTTCGAGTACTGTTGAAAATTTCCTACGTTTTCAAGTTCAAGATACGCATAACGCTTCTTATTTTTCCAGAATGTCGTGGAGAGGTAAATGCCTTTCCGACTGCAAAGTTAACGAAAATATTTGAGAACGAGTGTGTAACCAAGAAGAAAATTCAGACTACGATACGCTACGATACGCCCGACACGGAGAGGGCGAAAGTATCGTGGAACGGGAACTTTTCGCAGCCGATGTAGAGCGTATCGAAGGCATCGGTGCCGTCTGTGCGGTGTTCGAGCAGGTCTTCCTCGCTCTCGGCGAGTTTTTCGCCGGATTTATCCTTGCGGAAGCCGTTGCGACCGTTGGAGACACCGGCTGACTGAATGGCAAGGATAAGATCTTCGTTATTCGAGCGGTTGAAGAACGGCATGAGCCTTTGCTTCCCGGCGAAGGCGTTGTTGATGAGAAGATACTTCTCGTCATGGTGCATCGGGTTTCCGAGGTACACGGACTCGATGCGCCAGCCGTGCCGCTCGAACTCCTTTACCACATTATAGTGGAAGTCCTGGTCGTTGACGGCATAGTTTGAGCCGAGTGCCGTTGCATCGTAATAAAAGACCACCGTCTTGTTGCGGTGCGAGGCATAGTAGCGGCAGAAGTCCTCGACGAGTGCCGGAATCTTACGCTCAAACTTGACGTAGAACGATTTAATCACATTGAGCCGACGGTCGCGAGGCTGTCCGGCGACAATCCAATTTATGTTCGCGTTGTAATCCATACCAATGCAAATCGGCGCGTCGGGGTCAACGTCCTTGTCGGCGCGAGAGTCGAGAGCCGAGAAGTCGTAATCAAAACCGAGGGTGTCGAGGTATTGATTATCGTTGGCATCGTACTTGTGCCCTTCACGCATCGAGGAATAGAAGCCGTCCTTTGCGATTCCGATCCTCTGACACAGGATAGAGGTTTGGAAGGTCAAAGGAGTAAGGTCGCGTTTCATCTGCTTGATATAGTTCTCTCCGAGAAGCTGCAAGTTCTCAATCGAGGAATACTCGCGGTAGTAGACCGCGACGGAGCGCATCTTATTGAGGTCGCGGTCGAGGCGGCGCAGGTAGCCCTTCAGGTAATCGGGAACCGTTGCGCCTTTGGCGTTGAGGGAGCGTATTCGCTCCTTGATGCGCCATATCTCGTAGACCGTGGCCTCGATGGTTGCAATCAGCTCCGGGTCCATCTTGTCGCGGTAATGGAGGAACCAACTGCCCTTTTGGGTCTGCGGCATATCACTCAATATCATAATTGAGTGATTGAAGGAGTGCTTTCCGAAGTGCGACTTGATGCCGCCGTTGGCCGGAAGCGTTTCGTCTTTCAGTTTGGCGTAGTCGATAAACTTGGCTTCATCGACCAGCAGCCACGAGAGCGTAAGCGAGTTCGAGCTGCCTGGTCGGTCTTGGCTGATGATTACAGCCACAGAGCCGTTGTAGAAAGATATGACGTGTTCATAATCTTTCGGGTCGATGATTGGTTGCCGGAAGGACTTCGGCGGTTTCCTCCCCACGACATAATGGATTCCCTCGATGAAGCCCCATCGCTTCCAAGCGGCGAGCAAGCCGGGGATTGTGTTGGTCAATCCGTGCTTGAAGGTCGGCACCACGATGCCGCCTGTCGAGCCGGGCATACGCTGCATATTGCGCAGAACAAACGGAGCAGCGATGCTGTCCGTCTTGCCGGTGCGTCGCCCTGCGACGATAACGGTAGTGTTCGCTCCGATAAGCTGTGTCAACCGCTGCGGTTTATTGAAGTAAATCTTCTTCTCGGCCATTGTCTGAGTCAGTTTTTGGGTCAGGGAAAAGCGAGTCAAGTTCAAGGTCCACTTCCTCGAACTCGACATCTTCAATGTCGATGGTTTCGGCCCGGTACTTCGCAATCATGGCCGCGATTTTGTCGGCAATGTTGGGGATAGGCTCGATGCCGAGTACACGCGGATCATCAGTAGCCGTGAAGGGCTGAACGAGGATTTGGTCGAGCGGTATAGCCTGTTCGTCTTCGAGGTCAACGCGGTTTAGTTTGCCGTATGCGGTAGCGGCGCGCTCCATCGTCTTGCTGTCCTTTCGCTTCTCAGCCATCTTGTAAGTGGCGATAAGCATTTCGTTGGTGCGCCAACGGTGGAAGTCGCGTGAGGCGGAGCCGAGCATCGGCAGCAACGACTTAACCACAGCCAAATCCGAATAGGCGGTAGTCCTATGGATATTGTGCCGTTGGCACACCTCAGCGACAAATTCGCGGTCGGTGCCGTCGGGATTAGCGATGAACCAGTTATACATCTCGCGCACACGCAAGACTTTCTCGACCATCTGGCCGGGATAGCGCTCGCGCAACTCCACCTCTTTGGTAAAGAGTTCGGCGCGGCAAACTTCGATAGCGTTGGGATATGACATAGCGCTTACTCGTCGTCCTCCATGTCAAGCAGATTGCGGTGGGCGTTCTCGATAGCGAGCGGCGAGCCGACCTGAGCAAGCATCATTTCCTGAGAATGGAGCTTGACCTTAGAAGCGGCTTTGCCACGGCGGTAAGCTTTGCTAACGTCGGTGCCTCGGTCGGCGATGTCGGCACGAAGCACATCAGCCGGGATGTCAAGTATCACGGCGATGTCGGAAATCTTCAAATAGATTGAAGCATACTTTTCAATCTGCTGCAATTCTGTCTCGGAATAAGTCATGGAGTGGTACGCTGTGATTGGTTATTAAATCATTGACCTGCTCTTGGAGCCGGTCGAAGATGGCTTTATCGGTGGAGATAAACGCCGACTCGTGGCGGTTGCCACGGGTCAAGTTCTGTGAGGTAATTACCGAAACAGTATCTCCGGCCTCGGATTGCACCAACAAAATCTTGCTGTGGTTGTCTGCAAGATAGGTGCGCTCAATAACTTGTGTGATGAACGCCCACAGTTTGAGCGTCTTGTTGGTTGCCTTGTGGTCGAGCACAAGGTTAATCCGGCTCACGCGCTTATCTTTTGTGATGAAGAATAAGCGGCGAAGAAATTCCTCGGAGATAGAGAAGGAAGTCTGCCAGACTTCGGCGACACCGACCTGTGACAAAATCCATTCGAGAATGTCGGCCACTTGGACTGCATTACTCAGATACGCTTGAAAAGGTGTATCTGAGAGTGGGTGCAGGATATTGTCGATGTTGGCGGTGCGTTTCATTTCGCAGACTTCTTGCTACCGGCGACTGAGCGTTTACCTTTTGGCGATCGCGAGGGAGCGGGATCTTTGCCTTGCAAAGCGACTTTGTCGATAACGGGGCCGGGAGCTACATATTGGTCGTAAGCCTCCCAGTTGGCATGGAGTTTCTTGTCGAGCGATATAAGTTCTTTGAGGAACGGATAACGCTCGGAGTCCGGGCATGGCGAGTTGTCAAGCGAGAGCGAGCGTAGGCGCAGATGCAGCTCGCGCATACGTTGGAGAAGCGAAAGGTTCTCAACGTACTTCGCCTTGATTTCATCGGGGAGTGAATCGTGGTCGGCACGTCGGCCCTTTGCCGGATTCTGGTCGGCGTTAGCCGCCAGCGGAATATGCTCGGCCACGATAGTTTCGACCTGCGCGGCCATTTCTTCGACCTGCGCGTGAGTCAGGGCTTGGACGCGGAAATTGTAATACTTTTGAAGTTGGTACTCGATAACGTCGTGGCGTTTATCGAGGGCGGCGACAATATTCTTGTAGAGAATTTGATTGCCGGAAAGCTTCAAAAGGTATAGAGCGCCGACAGAATAGTCTCGCTCGTATTCCGGCTTTTCAAGCCATTGTTTTATCAGTTCTGTAAAATTGTGATCCATTACAATTTGTTGTTAATGCCAGTGAAGAAAACGAGGTTGTAACCGAGAGGGAAAAGCAGGTCACGCATCGAAATCATCGTGGCACCGGTGGTAACAAAATCGTCAAAGACGATGATGTTGCGCTCTTTGGGCGGTTCTTTGCCGAAGGTAAAGACAGCTCCGACACGATGCTTCGAGTGGCACTCGGCGACATCTTCGTAGAAGGGTATGCCGAGAAGTTCTCCGAGTCTCGCGGAGATCATCGCGGCAAAGTTCTTGGTTTTGTGGCGACGCTTGGGCGAGGTAACGATGCACCAGTCGCCGTTGGCGAGCGAGTGACCGAGGATTTGTCGGATAAGGGTATTCATACCCTCGGCAAATTTCTCCACCATATCGTGGTCGCTCTTAATGTCGGTCAAGGTTCTGCCGTAGATTGACTTCTTCCAGAGCGAGATAATGCCGAACTGCGGATTGCGGTATGAGATACGAACTTTGTTCGGAGCAAAGTCGCAACGGGCCTCTGCCTGTTGCACATCTTTCCAAGCCGCACGTTTTTTAACGGCAAAGAGGTCTTTGCCGAGTGGAGTGTGGAGTGTGGAGAGCGGAGAGGAAGAGCCGTCAAGGTCGGGAACGTCAAGCGAAGGAACTTCGATGTCGTTCAACATTTCATCCAATTTCAATGCTCCTACCCTGACGGCTCTGCTTGGATCCATCTTTATGCGGCATTAGCGGAGCAGTCGATATCGCCGTTCTCGGTTTCGAGCGTACCGACATAGAAGGGCGCGGGCACTTCGTCGGTAGCCTCGACGTTGATAGTTGTGGAGGTCGTGCCGGTTGCACCCTGACCGAGATCCTGTGCGACGGTTGCCTTTGTGCTCCACTTGTCGTTGCCGAGGACGCGGAAGTTGCCTTTCATATCTTCCACGACAAAAACGTTGTCGGTGTTGTTGATGTAGGCGGCGGCAGCCGACGCATCGGCACCGACTCCGGGGTGAACGGCAGTGAGCTTGTTAAGCTGCGTCTGCGAAGGGAGTTCTCCCTGAGCCTCGGAAGTCAGCTGCGACTTGTCGGGGAGGATGTCGATGTATTTCCACTTCGCATCTGCGGCGAGAGTGAAGTCACCGGCGAGGATTGCCGAAGTAGCGCGGCCCAGTTCATCACGGGGCAACTGCGGGAACACCACTATCTCGCTCTTGGCGAGGTAGTAGATGCGGCGTTTTACACCGGGAAGCTCGGGGGTGCCCTGGCACCACCCGAGACTTTTCTGTATTGAGGTACAAACTTTTGCCATAATTATCAGTGTAGTGTGGAGAGCGGAGTGTGGAGAGGCTTGTTGAGCCGGAAAGCATTGGTGGGTTGCCCTCTCCGCTCTCCACTCTCCGCTCTCCGCTTGTTATACTGCGATTTCAATGGTTTTGAAGCGTCGCTTGTCGATTGTCTCGAACTGCACACCGAAGAACATAGTGGCGATGTAAGAGAGAATGAACGGAGCATACTCCTTGACCATCACGTTCTCCACGTCGCCCATCTGGTCGTAGCCCACAAGCATATTTGCCTTTGTGGTAACGTGCATGAACTTCGAGCCGGCCTTGTTGTAGAGGGGGCAGAACTTCAGCTTGCCGTTGGAGCCTTCGACGGCACCCTGTCCGTACTGGGTGTTGTAAGGGATGCCCCCGTGAGTGAGCAGGTAGCCTTCGTTGTACTTGTCGACGAAGTCCTGCGAACAGTAGAGATACAAGTCCTGCGAGCGCAGACGCGGGTCGAGCGAGAACAGAATCTCCTTTGCAATATCCACGGCATTAGCCGGAGTGATTGCATCGGTGAACTTCATGTAGTTGCCCTCCTCGGCGGCGATGGCACCGTTGGCGATTTCCTTTTCGGTAATCGTGTCGAAGCCATCGAACAGGTCGGCGGTGGTATCACCGGCGGCATTGCGGACACCGTTCCAAACAGCATCGTTGAGATGTTCGGAGAGGTTCTTTGCAATCTTGGCGAGGACGTGGCGAGCTGTGGGCGTAGTCATCTGACCGTCGCCCTTAGTGGCGCCTGTGCCTAAGATGGTCGAGATTGCCGAGTTAGGCTCGAAATTGGCGACGACGGAGCCAAAATAGGTTTCGAGATCGCGGAACTCGATGCCGAGGTTGTAATCCACGGCACGTTGGGGATTGTAGGGAGCGAACTGAGCGTCACCGGTCAGGTTGCCGACGCGCTCCTTGTAGCGGATACCGGGTCGCCCCGTCATATATTGGAGCGTGTCGCCGATACCGATAATGGGGAGCATGAGGAGGTCGGCGCGATATTTCACGGCGGCCTCCTGATACTCCTTCAGGGTGAATGAAAATTTACCTGCCATTGTAGTATGGAGAGTTAAGGGTTAGACTTCGTTGTAGAGAGCGCGGGCAGAGTTATAGGTATCTACAAACTGCTCGACATCGTTCTTGGGCTGCGGCTCGCCGGGCTTGGAGTCCTCGACAACCTGCTTTGAGGGTTCTGCGGGCTTCTGAGTGAGCTTCGCCTGAAGGTCGGCGATTGTCTTGTCGCGGTCGGCGATTACATCGTCTTTCTCTTTGAGGGCATTGTCAATCTTGACAAGGTCTTCATCGGAGAGCGAGGCTTTATTGTCCGTCAGGGCAATAGCCGAGATGCCGAGAACGGCACAGATGAAAGTGTAGGTCTTGTTCATTGCGGTGGTAATGGGATTTGTGGACGGTTTGTTATCGGCTTGCCGCTCTGCCTTAGCATAGAACAATGATGTAAGGGCGGCGAGAAAGCGAGAGAAAGCGGAGTCTTTCTCCACTTCGGCGACAGGGATGTTCGGTATCGGCATCCCCTCGGAAGCCATTGCGGAAGCGAGCGCATCGGTGAGCTTCGGGGCCGGTTCATCGGCAAGGTCGGTGATTTCATCGACAAAGCCCCAGTCGAGGGCTTCCTTTGCCGTGAGCCAGCCTCCCACTTTCATCAGGGCGAGAAGGTCGGCGGCAGGTTTGCGGCATTTCTTGGCGTAGAGCTGCGCCACATTGAGGTCGAGTTTGTCAAGGTCGGCCTTGATTTTCTCGCAGTCGGCGATGAGAGTGGCGAACTGGTCGCTGTTCAGCGAGCCCCACTCGAAGAAGGCGGTCGAGCACTGATGCACGAGATACATAGCCCCGGCATCGATGGAGATGTGAGCCGCACCGAGCGAAGCGATGGTGGCGGCAGATGCATTGAGTCCGACGAAATGCACGGCAACATCTCCATGCAGCTTGAAGGCTGCGGAGATACTGAGACCCGTAGCGAGTGAGCCGCCTAAGGAGTCGATGAGCACGTTTACGCGCTTGCCGGATTGTTCGGCGAGCATCTTATCGACTGCCTTTCGGTCGAAGTCGGCACCGCCGACATAGCCTTTGAGGTGGAGATTGTATGCTGTTTTTGCCATGGTGTAACTTGTTTACACCACGAAGTTACCGCTGTAATAAAGAAGCTGAAAAGACACAGAATGTCAGCGAAATTTCATAACTTTGCGTTATGGAAAGAGCTTTTGACTTTGAATATTACGAGAAATATAATGAGGCCATTATAAAAGGTCTCAGATTCGACAACAATTATACTTGTTGGAGAATAATTTCAGGGAATATCAATGATGATAATAACCCTAAGGCAAATCTGATAAAGAATTTGAAATCGCTATTGGATTACAATTTGAGCCATAATCGGAAAGCCTTTAAGGACTTGCTTCTGCTAATTGAGTATAATGAGTGGTTACTATATCTGCAAAAGGTCTTTCGATTTATGTCAAGAGGATTTATCTATCAATCTATAAATCCCAATGACACATTAGATATGTTGCCCATAGATACCTTCGAGCGACATTTTGTGGACTTGAAATACATTAGAGGGGTTAGTCTTGATTATTCAAAAAAAGAATCTGAGAATAATGGAATATTACTTCATTATTCTGATGACCAGGCGTTATTCACTTACCTTGATATAGCCATTTCCTTAAATGTTACAGGGTTAATCCACAAAGCATTAGCGACAGGGTGCACTAAGTTCCATGACATCTGTTATGAAGTACCCAAGCTCGTAACAGATATTAGCGTTGAAACAACAGATGGAAACGCTATGAGATTTTTTGAAATTGAAAATAGGTCACATAATACTATTTACAATTCATACAAAGAAGGTGAGTTGAAAAAATCGTTGCAAAGCCAACAAGAAAATACCACTCGTCAGGAAGGAATATATAATTCCTTTACTGGAGAAATCGTGAGACCTACTGATGGGACATATTATATAGACGATTTTAGATAAAAAATGAGAATTGACTATATCTATTACACCAATGGTCGTAGAATTGTAATTGGAAGTGAAGAGCGCAATGTCACTCGAAGCTTTGGTGAGATTGTTTTGCTCAATGGCAAAAAATGGGAAGTCGTAAAATCCATCGATGACTATGAAGTTGCACAGAGTCTGGATTTTGAATATGCAACTACTAAGGTAGTACCAGCTGACTAATATCTCTAACCACATCGAGAGCCACTCCCGAAGGAGCGGCCCTGCAAGGAGAGAGTGCGGGAGCGGTCAGGCGAGATTGTTGAAAACGTAGCCGTTCTCAATCGAGTAATCGCTCATGAAAAGTTCGCGGGCGTACTTTTCGTAGTCGAAGTAGTAGGACAGATTGCCCATAAGCCGGTCGAGGTCGTAGAGCTCGTTGACGATGTATTCGGCGAAGTCTTCCTCCGATTTGAACTCGCCCTGATAGCGTTCCTCGAAACCGCTGAGGCTGTATATGTCGTAGCAGCAGATGTAGGCGTTCACTGCATCGGCATCGAAGCGGTCGCACAGTTCGAGGTATTCCTGCAGCAGGTCCCACTTTTCCTCGATAAAGAGGTCGTCGCCGTCGAGACCCTGGGGCAGACATTCCCAGTCCTGCGCGTCCAGTTCGGGGTCCGGCTCGTCGGCGTGGATAGCCTTGCAGAAGTTGATGAACTCCTCGAAGTCGTCGAAGGTAGTGAGGTCTATCCAGAGGCCGCAGAGATTGCCGTCGTTGTACTTGGCCCATGTGCCGCAGTAGATAGAGGGATTGCCGTCGCAGTCTGACTTGTGGTCAGCCACGTCAGAGGCGAAGCTGTCGGCGATAAAGCCGAGGTCGTCGAGGCGTTCCTCCACCGAGGGAGTGATGTTGAGTTCTCCGAATTGCAGTTTGATTTTCATTGCTTTTGAAGTTTGAGGGTGTAACATACGGTTCATTTTTTGAAGTTTTACGAACAAACCAAAGCACGGGCATAGGGAACTGTGAGGTCAAGGATGAATGTCATTTTGCAACGTAGCGAAAAATGAACTCCACCGGAGGCAAACCTGTCCTTGACCAAGAGACCGCCCGTGCTAACTTTGTGAAGCAAAACTAAAAATGGGCCTATGCGGAAGCCGGTAACGGAAGAAGTAATAGAAAATCGCAATCCGTGAACTCAACTCCTCGGTGGGAATATGGAACGCCCGCAGACCTCGGCAGCCGAGAGCACAGCTGTTATCAGACGTGACCACAAAAGGCAGATGCGGCAAGACCTCCTGCGGCATTATGGGCTGTACAACATCAGACGGCATCCTGCGGACTCCGACCTTACTACCTCGGCTTCGAGGTATCAACTTCGCTATCCACGCGAGCCTGACCCCGACAGCGCAGGAATGGAAGCCCTTGGATCGGTGATGACCTCAGAGGAAAAGAGGTGCGAAGAATACCACGACCGACCGCCACGATGCGCGGTGATCGCCTCCTGCTACGACTTGTGCAGCCATAGCCGAGGAATGCAAGGGCGAGTTGGAGGATGACTTAGCCCATCGTCCACGCGCTCCCTCGGACGGCATTTAGGCAATCAGTCCACTTCGACCACAAAAGCCGCGAACTATGAGTGATTACTGAGAACGGCCACGAAACAATTTCGCCTGCTCCCACACTCTTGCAGGGCTTCTCCGCAGGGTGTGGCTCTCGCTACCAATGAAAAAAGCCGCCAACAACAAAAGTTACTGACGGAGAATTATACAATATTATGACGGAGATTATAACTTGTGTCTTGTTCTTTTGGGGTCTTGCTTGTTAATAGCATCTAATCTTCTTAAAGATTCTGCTGCTGAGGGCTTAGTATCTATTTTCTGGTTTTTAAGCCATTCTTCTTCATACTCAACAAGCCCACTTCTAAGAATAGTCTTAACGCCCTCGTCACTGCCGCATGGCCACATTATATATTTGACATGAAATTCATCCAAAGTATGAGATTCAGGTCCAAGTCCAAGAATTCGTCTGCACGCGACTTTGAAAATATCACTATCCTCACCGCAATTATGTGCTTTCCAAAAAAAATCATAGTCTGCGTCAGAAACGCAGAATGATACGCCTTCAATAGTTATTATTCTTGAACGTGACATAGAGTTCTATTAGACTGAGCACAAAGTTAATAAAAATAATCCGCCTATCCTCACGGACGAGCGGAAAAATTCACTTCAAAATCTGTAATGACCTATTGGGAAGATGGTAACTGCTATATGACGCACGGCACCATCCCTTTGATGGAAACGTGCTTAATTTCGTAGGCATATCCGGCGGCATCGCCCGACGGTATGCCGGTCTGACGGGTCGGCTCCACAATCGGCAGCGGATGTTCCCGCGAGCCGATAAGGTAGGAATTGCCGTTGACATCGGTAACGACAAATCCGAGAGCCGCACCACGGGGAAGTTGCTTGCTTGTAAGAAACTTCAAGGTGACGGTGTCTTGATACCCGGCACCGTCCTTCTTGCTCTGGCACTCGCAGGTCGGCTCGTCGAAGAACGGTATGGGGTGAATGTCCGTCAGGACGGCCACCGTCATACCGCAGATAGCCGAGAGGTCAACACGCTTCGGCAGGTATCGGCAATCGACCCAGCCGATAGCTTTTATTCCGGGTAATATCTGAGTGGAAACACGCATTATCGTAGAAATCGTAGAATTGTAAATAATGACCGCTGAAATCAATGCGATTTTTTGCGGGAATATTGATTTTTCGCCCGTTCACGACCGAGATAGATGTTTCGCTGACGCTGATAGCGTTTGGCTATGGCGTTCCAGTTCTTCTCCGTCGGGTCGATGCGGTGCTTCTCCATCCATGCATAAATGAGTTCATCCTGACGCTTGCCGATTTTGCCGAAGTGGTGAAGCTCCTCCCACAGCTGAATATCGAAGCGGTTGCGGATGATATTCAGCAGCAGCGCAAGCGCACGGGGCGGCAGATAGTTGTAAGTCTCCGGCGGACGATTGCGGAACGTCGGAATCCTGACGGGCAACTTATCGTCGGCGAACACCTCCGGCTCGACGCCCTCCGGCAGCTTCTCCAGATACGTTTCGAGCGCCTTGCTCTCGATAGAACCGCGAAGAAGATGCACCGGCCTCTCGCCGCCGTGTTCGTTTACGAACCACTGCGCGAGATAGTCTTCCAGCGGTAAATAGATGCAAAGGTCGCTCATAGTCAGCCCGATTGGTATATGCAAATTTACCAAATATCAGCGACTTAGCCTTGTTTTCAAGGCGTTGCGTTGCCGATATTCGGGAACAGCGGACAGTGCAAAACCGGAGCATGAAGAAAAAATCCTCGCGCACATACGAGGATGTTGTCGGGGTAGCGAACTCAGACAAATAGCCGAGAGTAGAGAGATGAAGCAAAGCCCCTGATATATAAAGATATAGATTTTATCAGTCAAAAATCATATATCTATATAGTGGCTTTCGCTGTCTATTTTCGGCTGATGAACCCGAAAAAATTTCGATTTTGTCTAAACGTGTCTAAGCAATGGCACGGCAAAAATCGGGTTAACTCTCTGATATAAAGCGTTGTCTAAATTGTCTGAATTGTCTTGCCGAAATTTCGGCTCACAGAAATTCAGAGAAAGGCGAAAAAATAATCGAAAAAAATGCCGCTGAATCAAATTTCAACGGCAGATATTAGTAATAGGTAATGGGGAGAACTGTCAAAACGGCAATTCGGGTTCTTCCGGAGGTAATTGAGAGTCGGTTTCTTCCGGCTCCACATCATCTTCCGAGGCATCGTTTTCGTTGCGCTCCTGCGTTTCGAGGTTAATCTCGTAACTCTCCTTGAGCAATTCATAATCGAAAACGAAAGCCATAGGACGCACTTCCTTTACGCGGCGCACGGAACGGCCGTCGCGCGTGTCGAAAGTATAATCAGGCGTACCGTTGGGGAGCAGGACGCGAAAGCGGTACTGCTTGGTACCGAGGAACGCCGGGTGCGTCCTCAGATAAGAGTCGAGCGAGACGGTGTCGAGCTTTCCTACGATGTTGGAGCCGTTGACGCGCTGCCCCAGCGTGGCGATTACATTCTGATAATTGAGGTACAGCACCGACTTGTTGCGTCCGAAGTCGATAACGTCTCCGTCAAGACGTTTGAACGAAGACTGCACCCTGATGGCGAAATGGCTTTTGGCGACAATGCGGCCCAGCATGTGGCCGGAATCGAGCATTGACCAGAATACGGCGATGTCGGAGTTCTTCTTCAGCTGTTCATTCTGCCGGCGTATACCTCCGACGCAGATATTGAACAGATCGAGGTAGTCGATGGGCAGACGAAGCGAAGTCTGCACCGTATGGAACGCCGCAAGCGGAGCGAGCCAGTTGTTGAGCAGACGGTCCTCGATGTTGTCCTCGGCGAGAGCCGCCATAAGCTCACGCTTACAGGCGGCGTAATGGGCGGCATAATCCGTCTCAAACAGTTTGCGGAGTTTCAGAAGCTGCACCGTAAGGTGGGAGGCGCCCCGTGCGCTGATAGCCTGAAACTCCTCGAAGTTACGTTTGGCTTCCTTGCTGAACGTAACCTGCGAGTAGGACAGATGAATGACACGAGAGAAAAGGGCATCGTCACGGGTCGGAGCGTCCTGACCTGTGAGGATAACCCCGGAGCGAACAAAAGTGCGCTGCACCTTTTTGTCGCCGTCCATGTTCTTCTTCGTCTGACCGCTGCCGCCCCATATCTGTTTGAGCAGTTCAATCTTGCGAAAGTCGATTTCATTCTTATACTCGTCGAGATGCACGAGATTGTTCTCGGCGCACGACAGCATTTCATTGAGCGAGGCCATAGATGTTGTGGCGAGCGAAGGAGGGTCGTTCTGCCGTATGAAGAACGACATAAGGGCGGTGCCCAATTCCGTCTTGCCCGAACCCTTGCGACCGAAAATATTCAGCAGGGCGAGACGTTTGGAGGTCTGCTTCACAACGTCTAAAAAGAGTGTCGCCAGAAGAAAGGCGAAGCCGACTTTGGCATTGTCGCCGAATACAGTAACCATGCGCTGTACATACTCGTATAGCGACACTTCTCCATGCTGACGGCAGGAGAAGCTGCGCTCGAACTGGTAAGCGTCCTTTTGGTCGATGTGCATTTTGGAGAAAGCGGGCAGGTAAAAAGTGCGGTCGCCGATTTTGACGATACCCAGGTCGTTGACATTATAAAGCACATTGTCGGCGAAAATGCCGTCGCCGAAGGCATAGACTTCCTCGGCGGCATTCCAGCCCATTTTGCTTAACTGAACCGCAGAGTCGGTGATGGAATAGAGATATTCCTTCAAGTTGAGCAGATTTGCGAGATTCCCCTTGAAGATGAAGAAACCGAGGCTTTCGATTCGCTGTTGGAAACGGGCGAGAGAAACAAGCTCGTCCTGCCGCAGTTCAATTTCACGTCTGCCCCCCTTGTCATTGACGATGCGGAAAATGCGGATGGCATTGTCGCCGTCGATGATGTGGAAAAGCGGCTCCATGAGGAAATTGCTCCACCTTTCCAGTTCACCCTCTTTGGAATATGAGCAATAGCATCGGTTTCTGACGATGATACCGAGTTCGCGCATAGCCGCCTGTTCCTCGCTCATAGCCTCGCGCTCCTTTCGGGCCGCCTCACGGCGCCGCTCATCACGGCTGTTCTGAACGGCATCGCGCCACAGTTTGAGTTTGCCGAAAACCTTGTAGAGAGGTTCAAGACAGCAGTTAAGCGTAGTCTCGTCCTCGACGAGCACCAGCGCCTCGCGACAGATACGTTTCAAAGCCTCTATGCGCTCTGTATCAGTAGAGCAGGAATTGAGCAGCTTCAGACCATACCAAACGGCAAAATTCACATCTTCAAGAGAGTTGAAGATGTCGCAGCCGGTGATGAAGCTGTCCGGGTCCTGTTTATGGCCGTCCTCGCCGACGGGAATCTCCCTGACAGATACAGAGAAGCCCAGTCGCATTGCCTCCAGACCGTTCTTCATCACCGCCTTTATCCCCGGGCCGTAATGTTCTCCCTCCTTAGGAGGGTCGGCATCGGGTATAAAGCAAAGGCTCGGAGCGTAGCGTTGCAGTTGCTTTAGCTGCTGTTCGCTCCATGCCGTTCCGAGGGTGGCGACCGTCTCCGTCAGTCCGACCTCGTCGGAGTGCATACGGAGGACGTCGGGCGCTCCCTCGACAATGATAAACCTGCCTGTGCGTCCGGCCTGTCTGATAGCCTCTTTGAGTCCGAATATGGTATTGCCCTTCTCGAAAACCGGTGTGTTGGCCGTGTTGAGATATTTAGTTTCATCCGGATTGTCACCGAAGTAGCGGGCTGTATATGAAATGATTTTGCCGTAGCGGTCACATATCGGGATAGTGATGCGGCCACGGAAAAACGAATAGTATTTCCGTGATTTGTCGCTGAACTTGACAATGCCGGCATCCTTGAGGTGTGCATAGTCCACACCGCGACTGCGGCAATACTCCGGCAAAGCGTCCCAGCTGTCGGGAGCATAGCCAATGCCGACCGACTTGCAGTATTCCTCGCCCCAGCGTCCGTAAGCGTAATTACGGGCGGCATCCGCTTCCGAAGTATCGGCTTGCAGTTGACTGACAAAGAAATCCTGCGCCACGGCGATGGCGGCGAGCAAACTCTCACGGTGCTTTGACGCTTCTATTTCCTCGTCGGTGCGCTCCCGGTGGTCGTGCATTATCTGTATGCCTGATTTCTTGGCAAGCCTCTCGATAGCTTCGGGGAACGACAGGTTGTCGAGCTTCTGAAGGAACTCCACGGCATCGCCGTGGGCCCCGCAGCCGTAGCAGGTGAAAGTGCCTCGCGCCTTGCTGACCGCCATCGACGGAGTGCGCTCCGAATGGAACGGACAGCAGCACCAGTATAGCGAGCCTTTCTTCTGTAAGGTGACGTGTTCCGAGATGACATCCACGATGTCAACGCTCTGCAACACTTTCTCTATCGTAGATTTGTCAATCATATTTCTTGCGTTTTTGCATTGTCTTCCACAGGGCAAGAAGATCCGAGCCGAGATAATATATTTCGCGGCTCGTGATGCGTATGCAGCCTATGAGTCCGCTGTCACGGTATTTGCGCAGGGTGTCCTCGCAAATTTCAAGCTCATAGCAGGCTGCCTTTACACAATACTTCTTCTGCGGGTCGATGTTCGGTTTGCTCCTTATCATGTTCAATCGTCAAAAATCTGCACTCCGGCGCACATCTCGATTATCTCCTTGGCATAGGTCGGTATGCGGCAGCACATATATTTCCATGAATAGACCACCGAACGTGACACTCCGCAGCGGTAAGCCACTTTCTTTATAAATTCTGCATGCTGCCCCCGGTCGAGAGTGAGCAGATAGCACACGAATGAACTGGTGTCATCGTACTTGATACGATTATTGAGGTTGCTTTCCATCGGTAACGGCATGGCTATACTCCTTTCGCTTTAGAGTTGGACATTTCGTAGGCAAAGGCAACCACAGCGTCGATTACCTCGCCGGTGGAGATAACAGTAGCGATGGTGCCGACGGGGCCATACGGCTGACGGAAGCCCATCATCGAGCACCACTGCGGCTCGCCCTCGCAGCAAACAATCACCGCTATGCGGTCGGTATGGAACTGCTCTGCGATATGTCCCATTACCTGTATCAGTTCTTCTTTTACGTTCATATTCAGATAGATTTTGAGTGTTATTTGAATTCGTCAGTCCAGATGAAGATTGTGGTACCGGCCACTTCTTCAATGATTTTCTTTGCGAACAGCGGAATTCGGCACATGCCGTATTTCCAGTTGTAAAATGTCTTTTTCGACATTTGGCGTCCGCATTTCTCCATTACATCGCTCACGAAAAAGCGATGCTCGGTAGTGGAAAGCGTTTGCAGGTACTCGCGCAAACGCTTCGATTCGATTTCTCGGATTTCATACGTTGTCATAGCATAATCGGGGCTTAGGATTACGTCTGTCAGCTTTTTTTTTGAAAGGCGCGAATGTCGGTTATTCCGACTCGCTCCATAACTGTGCGTAATGATATTTTGTAACTTCTCGGTCCTTTTTCCGCCGGAAGATTACCGGCCCTGATTTCTTCGCAGACTTTCGAGGGGCTGATGCCGAGATATTCTGCCGCCTCTGTTGTGCCGATTATTCGGTCAGGGATTTTGGCGCTCTCTATGAAGTCCTCCATCATTGAGCGTATGCCTTCGACTGATTTTTCAATTTTACGGAGCCTGGCGTTTATATGAGTTTCATCTGCCATAAATAGAAAATTTGGATTTTATTAATCGTATAAACTCTAAACAAAGAAGGAATTTATTATCTTTGCATTTGAGTTTGTTAGGCAAATTTAGTAGCATATAAACACACAAAACGAATAGTTTATGCTAAACTTTACAATCACAAACTCCTTTTAAGAAACCTCGTAAAAACATAAACATAAACCTAAATAGCCAACTGTCCCAATGGATGAGGAAATACGAAATAGAGCCAAAGAAGCACTTGCTTGGCTCAAGGAACAGCGCGTCATTCTGTCGCAGAAGGATGCGGCTGTAAAAATGGGATACAATCCTTGTGTGATGTCTACGATATTGAACCGGCACGACAAGCTGAGCAACCGGTTCGTCGAGAGGCTGTGTTCGTTGAATCCCAGACTGAGAATTGACTGGTTGATTAGCGGCGCAGGGGAAATGCTTTCAGACGAAGTTAAGGAGGAAGCTACGGTGTCGAAGAAGCAGGAGCAACTGGATATGCACACATTGGTGCGCATTATTGACGGGCAGACAAAGACAATCGGATTTATGACAAACTATCTTGAAAAGATAGAGGCGGAGCATAAGGCTCTGATGGGTGAGATAGCGGCATTGAGAGCCGAAGTGTCGGAACTTAGGGAGAAACTGATGGTGGAGATATAAGAAAAGCGCCCGGACCGAAAGTGTCGATCCGAGCGCCTTTATGCACTTGCAGCCGTTCAGAGTGCTGCTCTTTTGAGTGTATCGAAGCCTTGATATACCGATGTTTGGAGTACTTTGGCGTATTTTTCCGTCATGGTAACGTTGGTATGAGCAAGCATCTTGCTGACCGTCTCGATGCCTACGCCTTTGCTGAGCGCCCAGGTGGCGAAAGTGTGGCGTCCGACGTGCATGGTCAAATTAAGGTGAATGTCGGCCATGTGGGCGATGAGCTTAAGGTTCTCGTTGCACTTTTGGTTACTCATCAGGTTCAGACAGTAATTGTACTTGCGAAGTATATCCATTGCCTGAGGCAAAAGAACTATGGTATAAGGTACGTTAGTTTTCAGTCGTTTGTCCTTGATGCAGTAATCGTCGCCCTGCTTGATGATGTCCTCCTTGCGTATCTTGACAAGGTCAGAGTACGAAAGCCCCGTGTAGCAGGCGAAGATGAACATATCGCGGACTTTCTCAACCGGGCCGTAACATTCCAGAGCAGCTATACGGTCGCGTTCTTCTTCTGTGAGGAATTTGATGCCCTCGGAGCGTCCACGCGGTATGCGCATTGTCTCGTAAGGATTACGGGCGATGAGATTGAGTTGCAGGGCTTCCTGTATGTACGGTTTCAGGCGTTTGTGATAACCGTGTACTGATGACTGTGCTGTTACCTTGGTGCGGATATAATCGTCCCATAGCTTGATGTTGCGGGTTGTCAAATCCTCGAAGGTGCGGATTTGACCGAACTCTTTCAGGCATCGGTGCATGACAAGATGCTGCCGACGTGTGGACTCTGTTACGCCGCGCAGCATAATGCGCTTTTCGAGCCAAGCGAGAAAGTCGTTGCTTTCGTCAACGGCTCTTTTGCGCGTACCTTTGAGCAGGTTTAAGTCGATTACTCCGGCCTTTACCATAGTGGTGAGGCGGTCGAAGATGTCATCGTACATATCACGGATTTGCTGATTCAGTTCGGGAGCCTTGGGGTGGTTGATTACAGAGCCGCCTTTCCATTGCTGACGTAGGACGCTTACGCCTGTAGAAAGGCGCAGACGGTCGCCGTTGGAGGCTACCTCGATTTCGACAGTCCCCTTGACGGTAGAGGACGCGCGTTTGCGTCTGTCGTATATTATTCTGACTTGTGGGTTTGATGTTGCCATTTGTTAAAGAATTTTGAAGTTCTTGTCTCCGAAAATCCCGGTACACCTGCCGAAAATATGTACCGGAGTGTACCCGGCGGTGTACCGAAGCGTGTACCAAAATTTATCGGGTCCTCGTAACGTGCTGAAACACACGAGGAAAGTGTTTCATGCGTTCCCGGTACATTTGCGGTACTTTTCGGGGAGAATCATTGTTATTCTGATGCAAAGTTAATGTGCTAAATCGGTTCTAACAACTGCTAAAAAGTACCGGGAAAATTTAGCACAGAGATTTTTAACTTCCTTAACAATAGGGGATTGCTAAAATGGCTAACTGCTTGAAATCAAGGGCATATATACGAAAAGAGCCTCCCGACTGGGAGGCTCCGTGGTATTTGGGTGTTGACCCTTAAGTGATCCGGATGCGACTCGAACGCATGACCGTCTGCTTAGAAGGCAGATGCTCTATCCAGCTGAGCTACCGGACCTACCTTGGTTTATTGCTTTGCAAAGGTACGCTTTTAATCGGTATTGTGCAAATATTTTTTGATTGTAAGCGCTATTTTAAGTAACTTATGCCCGTTTTATTCTATTGGGGCAGGAAACGGGCCCGGTCGGGACGGCCGAGCGGATGGCGCGACAGATAGTCATTGCGCTGGTCGTCGCCAATCTTTCCGAGGATAAAGTAGTGCGATTTCGGATTGAGGATTATCAGTCCGGCGGTCGAGGCGGGGGGATTCAACGCTCCGCTTTCGGTCGGCACAAGTTCTATTCTCTTTAAATCGAGTATCCGGTCGATTATGAATACAAGCGACTGGTCGGGCAGCGACGGATAGCCGACAGCGGGGCGTATCGACTGCATCTCGATTTCGAGGTCGGAGAGGTTGACATCGCCGTCGGTATACCCCCAGTCATGGAGCGCCTGCCGGTGTGTGGCCTCGGTTGCGGCTTCGGCGAGACGGTCGGCGACAGTGCGGTACACAAGTCCCATGTATTCATCCGTAGTGGCTACATCGTCAATCAGCTGTTGTATTTTCGCACCGGTCGAGACGGCGAAAATACCCGTAAAATCATCGGGCGAGCCATCGGGCGCCGCAGGATTTATGAAATCGGATAGTGCCACGCGGGGCTGTCCGTTGTCGTCGAGCTGCTGCCTCAGTGTCGGGATAGCGAATCGGCCGCTCTCAGCCGAAATCAGTATCTCGTCGTCGTGAGTGGAGCAGGCAGGGCGGCAGTCAACTATGGCCTTTACCCCGAGGCCTTTCGCGGCAAGGGAGGCGAGTACGTCGTCGGCGTCTTTGAGCAGGCGGCGCGCCTCTATCGCTTTGGCCTGTTTCTGCGACGACGGAGCTTTTGATATGTTGTGACCTGGGCCGGCGTTGCGGGCGTCGGGGGCAAGTGACGCAAGGGAAGCGTCGAGCTTCCACGCGGCAAGGAATGCACGCCAGTTGATTAGCGGGCGGAGCGTGTCGATGTCCCATTCGTAAGAGAACGGTTTCGGCGAGATGCGTTCCGTTACCGTGTGTCCCGGAGCTGCATGCGGCCTGAGGGCACGTGCTTCGGCGAGCGACAGCATGCGCACCGGAGCGTCCGATGCATTGCGCAACCGTTCCTGCTCGTCAAGCAACTGCCGTCCGGCTTCGTCGGCCGTGGCCGGGTCGATGAATTCCTTTACACGTCCCGGCATCTGCGCCGCGTCGCGCGTGTGAACTACCGACGAAGAATAGAGCGGAGCTATCTTTATGGCCGTGTGGAGGTCGGATGTCGTTGCGCCCCCGATAAAGAGAGGCATTGTCAGGCCGGTGCGCTCCATGAGCCGTGCCACGTTGCACATCTCCTCGAGCGACGGGGTAATCAGCCCCGACAGACCGACTATGTCGGCATTTTCGCTCCGCGCACGTTCCACAATGGTCTCGGCCGGAACCATGACTCCGAGGTCGATGACATCATATCCGTTGCAGCGCATTATGACTGATACGATATTTTTTCCGATGTCGTGCACGTCGCCTTTCACTGTCGCTATTACCATCTTCGGGCGAGATACGGCGGCGTCAGATTTTCCCATGGCTTTCTCCGCTTCAATCACCGGAGTGAGTATGTCGACGGCCGCTTTCATGGCCGAAGCGCTCTTCACAACCTGAGGCAGGAATATCTTTCCTTCGCCGAAACGCTGTCCCACGAGGTTCATCGCCGCCATAAGCGGTCCGTTGATAACCTCGACCGCCGAGCCGGCCTGTTGCAGCGCGGCGCCTACCAGTGCGTCGAGATTCCCTGAAAGGCCTCGCGCCACCGCTGTTGTAAGTGCTTCGTCAGGCGGAAGCGAGGTCAGTTCGGCCGCCGGCTGGAGCGGCGTTGTGCCTGAGCCCGCTTTCTGTTGCAGTATGAGCTGTGCTTCCTCTACAAGACGGTCGGCCGCATCGTCATCTTTGTCGAGTATCACATCCTCGACGAGCTGTGCCAGCCGCGGCGGAATCTCGTCGGGCGACGGGAGGGAAGCCGCGTTGACAATGGCCATGTCCATGCCGGCCGGAATGGCGTGTGACAGGAATATGGCATGCATGGCCTCGCGCACCTGATTGTTGCCGCGGAATGAAAATGACAGGTTGGACAATCCGCCGCTTACCTTTGCTCCGGGCAGATTCTGCTTAATCCATCGCGTTGCCTCGATGAAATCGACGGCATAATGATTGTGTTCGGGTATTCCCGTCGCGATTGAAAGTATATTGGGGTCGAAGATTATATCCTGTGGCGGTACGCCGGCACGGGTAGTGAGCAGCCGGTAGCTGCGGGCGCATATCTCCGTTTTACGTTCGAACGATGTGGCCTGTCCCTCCTCGTCGAATGCCATTACCACCATTGCTGCGCCGAAGCGGCGTATCGTTCTGGCGTGCTCTATGAAGGCCTCTTCGCCCACCTTGAGCGATATTGAGTTGACTACCGGCTTGCCTTGAATGGTCTTGAGTCCGGCGAGGATGACGTTCCAGTCCGATGAGTCGACCATCACAGGTACAGCGGCTATGTCGGGGTCGACCTGAGCCAGACGTATGAACCTGCTGATGCACTGGCTGGCGTCGAGAAGCGCGTCGTCCATGTTGACATCGACAATCTGCGCTCCCTTTTCCACCTGCGTGCGGGCTATCTCGAGCGCTTCGTCATAGTTGTTTTCCTTTATTAGACGAAGGAACTTGCGGCTGCCGGCCACATTGCAGCGTTCGCCTACGTTCACGAAATTTGTCTCCGGCGATATTGCAAGTCTGTCGAGTCCGGCAAGAATGAGGGTGTCGTCAGGCTTACGGTACGGACGCGGTGTATATGCCGATGCCTCCTTGGCTATGGCGCGTATATGGTCGGGAGTGGTGCCGCAGCATCCGCCTACGATATTCAGCTGCCCGGCTTCAAGAATGGGGCGCAGGGCGTCGGCCATCATCTGCGGTGTCTCGTTGTAGCGGCCCAGCTTGTCGGGAAGGCCTGCATTGGCATAGACCGATACGCGCGGCACAAGCGGCTGGAGCGTGGCGATATGCGCGGCCATACCCTCGATGCCGAATCCGCAGTTGAGACCCACGGCAAACGGATTGGCGTGAGCCACCGTGGCCGCAAACGCTTCGAGCGACTGCCCCGAGAGAGTGCGGCCGCTTTCGGTCAGCGTCACCGACAGGATTACAGGTAGAGTGATTCCGGTCGACTCAAAAGCCGTCTCGGCTGCGTAGATAGCCGCTTTGGCGTTGAGCGTGTCGAAGATTGTCTCTATTATGAGCAGGTCCGCGCCACCTTTTATGAGTGCGGTCATCTGGGTGGTGTAGGCGGCGACCATGGTGTCCCAGTCTATGTCATCGTCGAGCGTTACGGCCATGGTCAGCGATTTGTTTGTCGGCCCGACGCTTCCGGCCACATAGGCGCGGTGTCCTGTTGCATTGAAGTATCCGTCGGCCTCAGCGCGGGCTATTTCAGCCGCGGCAAGGTTGATTTCGGCCGCGTACTCCGACAGGGCGTAGTCGGCAAGCGATATGGCATTGGCGTTGAACGAGTTGGTCTCTATTATGTCGGCTCCCGCCTCGAGATATTGCCGGTGAATGCCGGCAACGGCCTGCGGACAGGTAAGACACAGCACGTCGTTGCATCCGCGCAGGTTGGTGCCGTGTGATTTAAAACGAGAACCCCGGAAATCATCTTCCGTAAGATTAAGGCTCTGCAGCATGGTGCCGAACGCACCGTCAAGTATTATTATTCGCTCGCCGGCGAGGTCGACAAGCTGTTGTGAACGTATTGGAAATTTTGTCATCCTGAAGTGTTGTCTGTATTTTGATAGTATATATGGGTGTGACGCTGTTAATCTGTCGCAAATTTACAAAAATTTGTTGTAAAAAATAGTTATGGCATCGGCCGGTGTGATATTTATAATTAAATGACAACCATCCACAGTTACTGATTGTTAATATTTCAAGCTCTTAAGGGCAATATTGAAGTCAACGTTTTAACTGTTTAGTTACATTATGGGAAGATTTATTAACCTTGTGCTCGGGCTTGCGGTGTGCACTTCGGCAATTGCAGCCGACACCGTGGCCGATGCCGTCGTGCCGCGTGATACGCTGCCCGGTCTCGACACCATGACTGCCGATGAGATAAAGACCGAGCGACTCAAGCAAAGCCATAAAATCATATATGTCGGCGATGGAGAGAAAGCTCCCGATGATTCTGTCGCGCAGACCCTTGCGTTATTCTATGTCGACCAATACCGCCATTTTCAGGACCCGCTCGCTCCATATTTCCTGTTCATGAGCAAGGACGCCAGGCTCGCCATGGGTATCGGCGGATGCATAAGAATGCGCGCGTGGGGCGATTTCGACGGCTCTGTACCGGTCAACGGTTTTGTACCCTACATGATACCTGTGCCCCGCGACCCCGACCGCACAAGGCGTATCGGCGGCACTCCGGCGGGTACGGCATTATTTTTCAAGGTCATAGGACGCAGTGCGGTGTTCGGCGACATTATCGGATATATACAGTGCGATTTCTCCGGTCCCGACAATGTCATATTCAAGCTGAAAAAAGCTTATGTGACCATCTCCGACTGGACCGTAGGATATGCCGCGACAACATTCAGCGACCCGGAGGCGCAGGCTCCGACTATCGACGGGGGAGGGCAGAACGGCAAAACTTCCCATACCGACCTGCTGGTGAGATGGCAGCATGAATTCAACCGGCACTGGGAGATGGCGGCTTCGCTTGAAATACCGAAGTCGCAGGTCGATGCCGACGGGGTCTTTACAAAGAAACTCGACGACTATCTTCCCGACCTTGCGGTGTTCGGCCAGTACAACTGGGGCCACGGCGAGCATGTGCGTCTGTCAGGCATAATGCGTTCGATTCCGTATAAAAATCTTGTGACGGGCGAGCACAAGACGGTGCCGGGGTGGGGCATACAGGCATCGACGGTGTTCTATCCGTTCAACCGCCTCGCAATCTACGGCATGGTCAACACGGGCAAAGGCTATGAAAGCTACATGGCCGACATGTCAATCGGCGCCTACGACCTTGTGACAGACAGCACGACTCCCGGACGGCTCTATGCCCCGCTGGCATTAGGACTGAATTTCGGTCTGAAATACAACTTCACCCCGAGCGTGTATGCCTGCGCGGCATTGGGCCGCGTCGGATACTACCCCGACTATAAGGTCGAAGGTTCCGACTATCGTTACGGACTCTACGGAGCATTCAACATATTCTGGGATATGTCGCCGCGTCTGCAGGTCGGTGCCGAATACCTGATAGGCTCGCGTCATAACTTCAACGGCGAGCACAACCACGCCAACCGTGTCGACCTCCTCTTCCAGTTCTCCTTCTGAGCATAGTAGGGACGCGGTTCATCGCGTCCGCATCCGGATGGCATAACGCACTAAATATCATAGCCATAGCGCGGATGCGATGAATCGCGCCACTACAATTCGCTGTGACTTTTGACCGCTGATTATAGTTTTGCAACACCCTTTGGAAACTTTCAGCGTGTAAGAATAATACCCCGAGGGCGGGACGCCCTCGCTCCTGTCTATGCACCTTAAGCAAAACCGCATTGAATCGTGTCAATGCAAATTCGTTATTTGGGTTTCTCTTCATCATAATAAGCGTTAAAAATCGACATAAAAAAACACCCGCGCGATAGGAATATCGGCGGGTGTTTCTGTATCGACGTGAAGTCGAATGCTGTAAGGAAGCTGAATTATTCTGCGGCGGGAGCCTCAGCTGCTGTTTCCTCAGTTGCGGCTGCTTCTGCCTCAGCTTTGGCAGCTGCTTCAGCTTCAGCCTTAGCGGCAGCGATTTCAGCTTTTTTCTTAGCTACGACCTCAGCTTTTGCCTTGTTCTTAGCTTGCTCGGCCTCAAGACGTGTTTTAGCGTCGAGAGCTTTTTTGTCGGCCATAGAAGACTTGACGGCGTCAACGGCAGCCTGTTTTTTGCTTTTCCAGGCATCGAAACGACGTTGAGCTTCAGCTTCGTCAAAAGCACCTTTCTTTACACCGCCCTGGAGATGTTTCATCAGCAGAACGCCCTCGTTTGAGAGGATAGTACGTACGGTGTCGGTAGGTTGTGCGCCGACATTGACCCAATACAAAGCCCGTTCGAAATTCAAAGTTATTGTAGCAGGATTAGTGTTAGGATTATAAGAACCTATCCTTTCAATAAATTTACCATCTCGTGGTGCTCTGCTATCGGCGATTACAATAGGATAAAACGCGTAGTTCTTGCGACCGTGGCGTTGTAATCTGATTTTTGTTGCCATTAATTAATTTGTTTAATTGATTTGATTTGGTTTTGTATTGTTTTGAAGCGGCACAAAGATACGCTTTTTTCTCGTAATCACAAAATTACCCGAAATAAATTTTCATCAGAAAAATAGATTGTTTTGAAATTGTTTTGAAATTCCGAAAATTGCAAAGCTGATATAGGCAGTCATAAGTTGCATAATGTAAGATGTATAATGTAGGGCTGCTCCCCGGAGCAGCCGCCGGCAAGACGGCTTGTCGATGATTGGCGGAGGTTGCGTTGCTGGTACAGGATGATACTTCTGTATTGATGGCGCTTTTTCGGGCTGATTTACCCTCGCATGATGGCATTCTGTTGCGTTTCCTTTACATATGAGGCGTTTAACTTGGTTTATTGCCTGAAAATTCGCAAATTTGTACCCAATAAACTGTTTAACAATTTAAATTTTTTAAGAAATGAAACGTTTGATGTATTTTACAATGTGCCTGTGCACTATGTTGCTTGTTATGTCATGCTCAAAGAGCAACAGCGACAATCCTTTACTCGGCAAATGGGAGCAGACAATCAATCAGGGCGGTGTCAACGCTGTCGTAACCTATGATTTCAAGGATTCCGGCAAACTTACCCAGACTATGGTCATGAAGAATGCTTCTCCCGTAATCGACATTGATGCTGAGGGTACTTGCGAATATACCTATAAGGACAATACAATCACCTTCAAATTCTCGGCTTCTGATTTTACTTTCAATAAATTCTCAATCGAAGGCATGAGCGACGACATGATTGATGCCGCTATGGAGGAAATGAAGTCGGAAATGGTAAATATGGAGCAGAGCTTCACCAACGTAAAGATTGACGGTGATAAACTTACCTGCACATTCAACGGTCAGCAGGTGGAACTTAAACGTATCTAAACCATACCAACCGTCAAAAGAAACAGGCGCTCGCGGGAATTTTCCTGCGGGCGCCTGCTATATTTATATCTACGATACATCATTGCGGTGTCTGCAACCTCATGGTAAGGTCTTCTTTGCCGTCATGGCAGAGCAACATGGTGTCGGTCACTTTGACTTTGGTCAGTGTGTCGCAGCGCATGAAATTCTCCTTGACGGCCTGAGTGAGGTCTCGTTTGAATTCAGCTGCCCATTGTGGCTTGAGGCTTACGAGGTCGGGAGCCGCGTTGTTGTCAAGCACATTATAATCATAGCTGACAGCCGCCGAATCGACAGAAAGCGAAAAAGTCGAAGCATCGGGATGAAGTATGATTTTATCGTATGAGACAGCTTCATACGTACCGCTCACCGAAGCTACGGCAGCAGCGTTGACGGTGAGAGGGGAGATGATGGAGTCGTTTTCAGGCATATATTTCTCAATCGAAAGCATCGCGCTTATTATAAGGGTGCCTTCCGCATCCTGCAATGGCGCGAATTCGTATGATTTTATCAGACTGACACTTATACTGTCGGTATTGATGATATGTTCGGGCACGGATTGCCATGTGCCGTTTACTTTCGTGGCAAGTCCCTCTTTATTCTGGCATGACACCAGAGCGATAACGGCAAATACAATAGCCGGGAAAATAATATGTTTATTTTTCATTTTTTTCAGTATTTTTATCATAGAACACATTCCGGAGCCCGATTGTTCGTGGCGCTTAAACAGAAAACCCACCACGCGAAACATCCACAACTCAAGCCTGTAATACCGATGTTGTAAAATCCGTAAAATTACAGATAAATATGTAGGGACGCGATTTATCGCGTCCGCATCAGCAATGCATGACATGATATTATACACTACACTCTTTGGGGCTCTGGAATGGGGCGAGGGCGTCTCGCCCTCGTGGTATTATTCTCAGTCTCAAAAGTTACAGGGGTACTGCATAACTTATAATATATTGTAAATATGACGCATCATCCTGTGGGGCTGCACCACAGTGCAGCCGCAAAACACCTGATAAATCAATCTTCGCTATCGGCTGCTCCGGGGAACAGCCCTACACCATGCGGCATATCAGTTTTGCAACACCGGTTCTATTTGAGCAGACACCATTTAAGTTCCTGCTCCTATTCTCCGATCATGCCGAGGAAGGTGTCCTCGTCGATGATGGGGATATTGAGTGCGGTCGCTTTCTCGAGTTTGGCCGGACCCATATTTTCGCCGGCAAGCACCATGTCGGTCTTTTTGGATATGGAGCCTACGTTCTTGCCTCCGTGCTGCTCGATCAGCGCCTTGTACTGGTCGCGTGAATGACGGTTGAACGTGCCCGAAATGACAATGCTCTTGCCTTGCAGTATGTCGGACGACTTCACATCGGCTACGGCAGGTGCGTCAAGCGTCACGCCGGCCGAACGCAGCCGTTCTACAATCGACCTGTTGCGTTCGTCGGCAAAAAAATCGATTATGCCGCGGGCAATGTTGGGACCTACATCCTCTATTGCCATAAGTTCATCCTCGGTCATGGCCATCAGGCGATCGATGCTGCCCGACGCGCGCGCTATTTTCTTGGCTCCGGTCTCTCCCACGTAGGGTATTGACAAGGCGTAGAGCACGCGCTCGTAAGGCACTGATTTCGACGCTTCGATACCGGCCAGTATCTTTTCGGCGATTTTGTCACCTTTGACATAAAGGCTTTTTATCTGTTCGGCTGTCAGGTCGTAGATGTCGGCGCAGTTTTTGAGATAACCCTTTTCGCAAAGGTCATTGACCATTTCCTCGCCGATACCGTCGATATTCATCATGCGGCGCCCGACGAAGTGCTCTATGCGGCCTTTGATCTGCGGAGTGCATCCGTATTTGTCGGGGCATACGCGCGCTGCTTCCCCCTCGATGCGTACGAGCGGAGTGCCGCATGCGGGGCAGTGGGTGACAAATTCCACTACAGCCGCTCCGGCTTCGCGCTGCGCAGTGTCCACGCCGGTTATTTTCGGTATGATTTCGCCTCCTTTTTCAACGTAGAGCATATCATGCTCATGTATGTCGAGAGTGCGTATGATGTCGGCATTGTGGAGCGACGCGCGTTTTACAATCGTGCCCGAAAGGAGTACCGGCTCAAGGTTGGCGACGGGTGTCACCACGCCGGTGCGTCCCACTTCAAATGACACATATTTCAGTTTCGTAAGGGCTCTTTCTGCCTGAAACTTGTAGGCGATGGCCCAGCGCGGCGATTTTGCGGTGTAGCCGAGATTGAGTTGCTGGCGAAGGTTGTCGACCTTGAACACAAGTCCGTCGGTAGCTACCGGAAGTTCTTTACGGGCTTTGTCCCAATAGTTGATGTAGCGGTCAACATCATCTATCGTCAGCAGGCGTGTCATCGCGTCAGAGACCTTGAAGCCCCATTTGCGGGCCTCCATCATATTGGCGTAGTGGGTGTCGCAAGGCAGATTCCCGCCAAGCAGATAGTAGAAGTATGCGTCAAGTCCGCGACGGCTCACCTCTTTTGGGTTGAGCAGTTTGAGCGTCCCGGACGCCGCGTTGCGCGGATTGGCGAAAAGAGGCTCCTCGTTAAATTCACGTTCGGCATTCAGACGGTCGAACGCCTTCCACGGCAATACGATTTCGCCGCGTATCTCGAATTTGTCGGGCCATCCTTCCCCCTGCAGCTGCATCGGTATGGAGCGTATGGTCTTGACGTTGGCCGTGACATCATCGCCCTGCTCTCCATCGCCGCGGGTCACGGCTCTTACGAGGCGTCCATGCTCATAGATAAGCGAGATTGATGTGCCGTCAAATTTCATTTCGCCCACGAGGACGCACTCCTCATTGACTATCTCCTTTTTCACGCGCTTCACGAAGTCGTCGACCTCCTCTACCGAATAGGTGTTGGCAAGCGACAGCATTGGGTAGATATGCTTTATCTGCGTGAACCCCTTGCTGAGGTCGCTTCCCACGCGCTGCGTCGGCGAAAGCGGGTCGGCGAGGTCGGGGCGTGTGGCTTCGAGAGCCTCAAGCTCTTTGAGCAGGAAGTCGAATTCCTTATCGCTCACTGTAGGCGCATTGAGTACGTAATATTGGTGATTATACTCATTGAGGAGCCTGCGGAGCTCCTCTATACGGTTTTTGATACTGTCCATGATAATATAACTCGGAATACAACAAATAAGTTGGCGACGCGCCTGATGTCCTTGTGCCTTTAGTGGCGGATTATGTAGGCCGGATGTGTCTGCCGGTGACGGGACATCACTTGATGACTCTTTTCACCCCGATAAATCTTTTTGAGTAATAGGGGTCGTCGGTCGTGTCGATTGATATGCCCGACGAGCAGGCTGAGTGAATGAATGTAATCTGGCCGGAGACAGGGTCGCCGTCGACAACGATACCCACATGGCCTACGTTGCCCGATTTCGAATTGCGTCCCGTGAAGAAAATAAGGTCGCCCGGCTGTACCTGCATTTTGTCGACCGTCTCGCCGTCGCAGCGGTATTGGTCGCGCGACGAACGCTTCAGTTCATATCCGAACTGAGAGAAGATATACGATGTGAATCCCGAACAGTCGAATCCTTTGGGCGTTCTGCCACCGTAGCGGTAGCGCAGACCGATGAAAGTGCGCGCCAGCGCCAGCATGTCGTTTGCCGTCATGACAGCCTCGTCGCTTGCGAATGATTTGAGCTCGCGGTTGTTGATGTCGGGCAGATGGCGCGTAAGGTCCGCTTTCTCCATTGCTGCGTAGCGTTCGGCTGCTTCGTGAGAGGGTACTCTCATATGCTGGGCCGATACGGTAGCCGTAACCATGGTCAGTATTAAGGATATGAATATTCGTTTAATCACGTCGGTAAGGGTTATAATCGAAACGATTTTGAAAACAGGTTTTCGATTGGTCGAAAATGTTGAAAACCTTAATTCATATTATAATCGAAACGTCGGGTTGTTTTTACTACTCACAAAGTTAGCGAAAACCATCCCCATATCCAAGCCCCATAATCATATAGAATATTATCTTTTGTTAATTTTGTTAAATTATAACATTTGCTTGGTAAATAATATAGTTTCTTGTAATAGAACGCACTAATTCGGATAATATTTAAATTATCAGAGTATCTAATTTGATATTTTGAAATTTTATTTCTAATTTTGTAATATTAAAAAAGTGAATCTTAAGTAGCTGTTCAAAATTATTTTGATATTATGACATGAGAATTTTTTCAGGCGATTTTCAATGAGGAAGAAGAGTGTGGCAAGCTACAAGACTGATGACGTGATGGAAAGCGACAAAAAATTCCGGCATAATATTAAAATAATGAGAATGGTTAATATAAAATAATTTTAAACAGTTACTTATTCTGCCAATGAGGATAATAACGGAGGAGCCGCTGAAACTATATATAGAAAAACATCCTGATACCAGAACTGCGTTACAGGATTGGCTTCGTGTAGTCAAAGCTGCCGATTGGAACAATTTCGCAGATGTGAAAAGAAGTTTCAATAGTGTGGACAATGTTGGTAATCAGCATTATGTGTTTAATATTCGTGGCAACAACCATCGTCTGGTGGTTGTTATAAAATTTACGATAAAATGGATTTATATAAGATTTATCGGTACACATGCCGAATACGATAAAATAGATTGTGCCAACATATAAGTGACGGTTCAAAATTATTTTGATATTATGACGGGAGGAATTTCAGGCGATTTCCGGTGAGGAAGAAGGAATGTGGCGAGCTACAAGACTGACGACGGGATGGAAAGCGGCAAAAAAGACTCCGGCATAATATTAAAATAATGAGAATGGTTAGTATGAAATAATTTAAAACAGTTACTTAATGACTAAGATATGACAAAGATAGAGAATGAAGCGCAATATCGTTGGGCTCTTGAAAGGGTTGAGGAATTATTGCCCCATGTAAAAGATGATACCCCCCTTACCGATCCATATAGTATGGAACTTGAATTGCTTTCCGGATTGGTTTCCGACTATTCCGAGGAGCATTACTCGATTGGCTCCCCTTCATTGATTGATGTGATAAAACTTAGAATGTATGAAATGGGACTCACTCAGGTCGGTCTTTCAAAATTACTCGGAATTAATCCGTCGCGTATCTGCGAGTATCTTTCCGGAAAGAAAGAACCTACACTCAAGCATGCACGGTTAATCAGCCAGAAACTCAACATTAGTCCCGCCATAGTCCTCGGCGTGTAAATTATATACTATATATGCAACCCCGGTTCATAAACGAGCCGGGGTTGCATATATAGTATTGTTTGCGTAAGCGGATTACATCATGCCGCCCATGCCGCCCATTCCGGGTGCGGGCATTGCGGGTGCGGGATTTTCCTCTTTTTTGTCGGCGATGACGCATTCGGTGGTGAGGAACATGCCGGCGATAGAGGCTGCGTTTTCAAGAGCCACGCGGGTCACTTTGGCAGGGTCGATTACGCCGGCAGCCATAAGGTTCTCGAATTCGCCTGTGCGTGCGTTGTAACCGAAGTCGGCATTGCCTTCCTTCACTTTTTGTACGATTACAGCACCTTCGGCGCCTGCATTGGCTACAATCTGACGGAGCGGTTCCTCGATAGCGCGTTTCACGATGTGGATACCGGTAGTCTCGTCCTCATTGTCGCCCTTCATATCCTCGATAGAGGAAATGGCGCGGATATATGCCACGCCGCCGCCGGGAACGATGCCTTCGGCGATAGCCGCACGTGTTGCGCTGAGAGCGTCATCGACGCGGTCTTTCTTCTCTTTCATTTCCACTTCCGAGGGAGCGCCGATGTGGAGCACTGCCACGCCGCCGGCGAGTTTGGCCAGACGTTCCTGAAGTTTCTCCTTGTCGTAGTCGCTCTTGGTCTGCTCAATCTGAGCTTTAATCTGGGCCACACGTGATGCGATGGCCTCTTTTGAGCCTGCGCCGTCAACGATAGTGGTGTTCTCTTTGTTGACAGTCACCTTGTCGGCAGTGCCGAGCATGTCGATGGTAGCGGCGTCGAGCTTCATGCCCTTCTCCTCGGAGATTACTGTGCCGCCGGTGAGGATGGCGATGTCTTCGAGCATCTCTTTGCGGCGGTCGCCGAAACCGGGAGCCTTGACGGCACAAACTTTCAACGAACCGCGCAGACGGTTGACAACCAGTGTGGCGAGTGCTTCCGAATCAACATCTTCAGCGATGATGAGCAGCGGACGTCCGCCCTGTGCAACCGGTTCGAGCACGGGAAGAAGGTCCTTGAAGTTGGAAATCTTCTTGTCGTAAAGAAGTATGTAGGGACGCTCCATCTCGCATTCCATCTTCTCGGTGTTGGTGATGAAATAGGGTGAGATGTAACCGCGGTCAAACTGCATACCCTCCACCACGTCGACCGTAGTCTCGGTGCCTTTGGCTTCGTCGACAGTGATTACGCCCTCTTTCTTCACTTTCTTCATGGCCTCGGCGATGAGATGGCCGATTTTGTCATCGTTGTTGGCCGAGATACGCGCTACATCCTCGATTTTCTTGAAGTCGTCGCCTACCTCTTCGCTCTGAGCCTTGATTGAGCCGACCACGGCCTCAACGGCTTTGTCGATACCGCGTTTGATGTCCATCGGGTTGGCGCCTGCGGCTACGTTCTTGAGGCCTACGTTGATGATGGCCTGTGCAAGCACGGTAGCGGTAGTCGTGCCGTCGCCGGCGTCGTCACCGGTCTTCGAGGCAACCTCTTTCACGAGCTGTGCGCCCATGTTCTGGAACGGGTCTTCGAGTTCGACTTCGCGGGCTACGCTGACACCGTCCTTGGTGATATGGGGTGCCCCGAATTTCTTCTCGATGATAACATTGCGGCCTTTCGGACCGAGTGTCACTTTTACTGCGTCGGCAAGTGCGTCGACACCTTTCTTGAGCTCTTCGCGGGCTTTAATGTCAAATTTTATTTCTTTAGCCATGATATATTCGTTTTTTTATTGTTCTTTTTTTGTCTCGAACCGTCAGTATGCGCCATTGAGCACACGATGAACGGTTCAGTTTTTGGTGTCAGTGAGGCGTATTATTCGCACACGGCGAGAATATCGCTCTGACGCATGATAAGGTATTTGTTGCCTTCGACCTCGATTTCAGTGCCTGCGTATTTACCGTAGAGCACGGTGTCGCCTTCCTTCACTACCATCTCTTCGTCTTTAGTACCGTTACCGGTGGCGAGAACGGTGCCTTTGAGAGGTTTCTCTTTTGCTGAGTCAGGAATGATGATGCCTGATACGGTCACTTCTTCTGCCGCGCAGGGGTTGATGAGCACGCGGTCGGCTAAGGGTTTAATTTTCATGATGGTTATATTTTTAGTTATTTATCCGTAGTGTTGTTGTCGTGACTTTTACGGTCACATAATCATATTTCAGCATATAGCGTGCCAAACTCATTTTTGTCAGTCATAAATGACAAAATGGCAACATTCATGTCAGAATGCATGCCATTTCGTATAACAATGATATTTGGCGGAAAGTTCGTCAGCTGTTGCCGAGCGACGATTCTATCGCCTGTCGTGTCTGTTCTATCACCTCGGTGCGGGCGGCTTCGTCGGCGGGCGGGGCAATCGGCTTGTGTATCGTCAGCACGATGCGTCCCGGCCGTGGCACATAGCGCATACGCGGCATTATGTCAAACGAACCGTCGATGGTGACGGGCACAAGCGGCAGGTGGAATTCAAGCGCGAGCTGATATGCTCCTTTCTTGAACGGGCCCATCTTGCCGGTGAATGTACGAGCTCCCTCGGGAAACACCACCAGCGACATGCCGTCGCACAGGCGCTTTTCGGCCGTTTCGATGGTGCGGCGTATAGCCGTCGGCGAACTGCGGTCCACGAATATGTGCCCGCATTTCTGGCACGTATACCCCACGAGCATGATTTTGCGCAGACTCTTTTTCATCATCCACTTGAAATTATGCCCGAGGTAGCCGTACACCGAGAAAATATCATAGGCACCCTGATGGTTGGCTACAAATACGTAGGATGTGCGCTTGTCGATATTCTCCCTCCCTCTTACCGACACTTTCACGAGCGACAGTATGCAGAACACCTTGGCCCACACCATTGCCGGGTAATACCCCCACCATGAGCCGTTGCCTATGGCCGTGCCGATGAGTATGACGATGCATGTCAGCACTGTCAGCGAGAACAGCACCGGCACCGCGATAAGGAAGAAATATATATAATAAAGCGCGAGCATCTGACGTCGTGAGATTTACCGGATTAGTAGGCGAACATCGGGTAGTCCTTCATTGTGGCGTTGACTTTTTCGCGCACCGAAGCTATCACCTTGTCGTTTTCGGGGTTGGAGAGCACTGTGTCAATCATTTCGACGATTTCGCCCATGAGTTCCTCTTTGGCGCCGCGGGTAGTGATGGCTGCCGTGCCGAGACGGATACCCGAAGTCTGGAAGGGCGAGCGGCTGTCGAAGGGCACCATGTTCTTGTTGGCGGTGATGTCGGCGTCGACGAGCACTTTTTCTGCCACTTTACCTGTGAGTTCGGGGAACTTGGTGCGGAGGTCTACGAGCATGCAGTGGTTGTCGGTGCCACCCGATATGATTTTGTATCCTTTGTCGACAAGGGCCTGCGCCATGACTGCGGCGTTTTTCTTGACCTGTGCCTGATATTCCTTGTATGAAGGCTGGAGAGCTTCGCCGAATGCCACAGCCTTTGCGGCTACGACATGTTCGAGCGGGCCGCCCTGCACGCCGGGGAATACGGCCGAGTCGATGAGCGACGACATCTTGCGGACTACGCCCTTCGGTGTGGTCTTGCCCCAGGGATTGTCGAAATCCTTGCCGAGCAGGATGATACCGCCGCGTGGGCCGCGGAGTGTCTTGTGGGTGGTCGAAGTGACGATATGTGCGTATTTTACGGGGTTGTCAAGCAGTCCGGCTGCGATAAGTCCGGCGGGGTGGGCCATGTCGATCATGAGTATGGCGCCGATTTCGTCGGCGAGACGGCGCATGCGGGCGTAGTCCCATTCGCGTGAGTAGGCGCTGGCACCGCCCACGATGAGACGCGGACGCTCGCGGCGTGCCACTTCCTCCATCTGGTCGTAGTCGATGAGGCCGGTATCCTCTTTTACGTTATATTCCAATGCCTGGAACATCAGGCCCGAGAAGTTGACGGGGCTTCCGTGCGACAGATGGCCGCCGTGTGCGAGGTTGAGGCCGAGGAACTTGTCGCCCGGACGGAGCACCGACATGAACACCGCCATGTTGGCCTGCGCGCCCGAGTGGGGCTGTACGTTGGCGTATTCGGCTCCGAATATTTCCTTGATGCGGTCGATTGCCAGCTGTTCCGCCTCATCTACCACCTGGCAACCGCCATAGTAACGATGGCCGGGATAACCTTCGGCATACTTGTTGGTAAGGCATGAGCCCATCGCCTGCATTACCTGGTCGCTGACGAAGTTTTCCGATGCGATGAGTTCGATTCCTTTCTTTTGACGGTCATGCTCGCGGGCGATGATGTCGAAAATAGCATTGTCTCTTTCCATAGATACTGTATATATTGGTAAAATTTATTTCTTCTTTTTGTCGGATTATTTCTTTTTTACTGTCCAGCCGAAGCGGCCTATCTGCTCGCCCTGGCGGTAGTAGTTGCCGTGGCTGTAGTTGATGAGTCCGGCATTGCCGAGGTTGAAGGCGCCGGTCTCCGGGTCGATGAGGCTTTCGTCGGCTATGACATTGACCACCTCGGCTATGAACAAGTCATGGCTGCCGAGAGGCATTATCGTCTTGACACGGCATTCGATGCTGAGCGGCGACTCCTCGATGTAGGGGCAGCTTACCGCCACGCCCTGCGCCGGGGTAAGCCCCGTCTCTTTCCATTTGTCGAAGTCGCGTCCCGATTTCACTCCCACCCAGTCGGTGGCGCGGGCGAGCGCCTCCGTGGTAAGGTTGATGGTGAACTGCATCGTTTCCTTTATCATCGGATAGCTGTGGCGTTCGGGGCGCACCGAGATATAGCACATGGCCGGATTGGTGCATATCGTACCTGTCCACGCCACGGTGAGCATGTTGGAGTGCTCGATGTCGCGTCCGCATGTCACGATGACGGCAGGCAGGGGATAAATCATCGTTCCCGGTTTCCAGTTCTGTTTCTTTGCCATTATGGTAATATGAAAGTATAAACCGTATTAAGACTAAAAGATAATAAAGAGAAAATTTCAAATCAATCCGTACATAATCTGTGTCCGGATTGATTTATATTATGTCGGCTTTGGCGCCGGTGGTCGCATGGTTGCAGTAGTGGCAGCGTATGGTGCGTGTCTCGGGGTCTACTACCTCGAATTTTGTCGCCATCGGCTCGTTGTTGGTGATGCATTTGGGGTTGGAGCAGCGCACTATTCCCACTACTGTGCGGGGGAGCACTACGGGACGTTTCTCCACCACGTGGTAGTCGCGTATGATGTTGACCACCGCTGTCGGAGCTACGAGGGCGACGCGGTTGAGCACTTTCTCCGGGAAAGTGACGTCGGCAATCTTGATGATGCCTTTGGCTCCGAGTTTGTGGCTCATGAGGTTGTTGCCGATGGTAAGCTGGTTGGAGAGATTTTCTACCCCTAATATCTTGACGCATTTGAACAGCTGGTCGGCCGGTATATGGTCTATCACGGTGCCGTTGCGCAGTGCCGCAACGGCGAGCGATGTCTTGTTGGTTGTCATTCCGATATGTTTTTTACTCTTAAGTAGTCAGATGTTTTTACAGGTTGCCCACGTTATGCGTCGGGCGTTATCTGGAGTGCGTCGCAGATGAGAGCCTGGCGCATGTACAGGCCGTTGCGGGCCTGATTGAAATAGTATGCCTTCGGATTGTCGTCGACGTCGGGAGCAATCTCGTTGACACGGGGCAGCGGATGGAGTATGCGCAGATTGTCGCGCGAGTTGTCGAGCATCGAATTGCGCAGCGTGTACAGATCCTTCACCCGTTCATACTCGGCAAGGTCGGTGAAGCGCTCGCGCTGTACGCGTGTCATGTATATTATGTCGGATGAGTTGATAACCTCGGGCGAGAAGTCAGTGTGTATGCTGTAGTCTATGCCCTGTTCGTCGCAATATTTCAGATACTCCTTCGGCATCTGCAGCTCGTCGCAGGCCACGAAACGGAACGTAGGGTTGAAATATTTCATCGCCATGATGAGGGAGTGGACTGTGCGTCCGTATTTGAGGTCGCCCACCAAAGTGATGGTAAGGCCCTGGAGCGTTCCCTGGGTCTTGTAGATGGAGTAGAGGTCGAGCATCGTCTGCGACGGATGCTGGTTGGCGCCGTCGCCCGCGTTGATTACAGGCACTTCGGTCACCTCGGCGGCATATCTTGCCGCCCCCTCGAGATAGTGGCGCATGATTATCAGGTCGACATAATTCGACACCATCTTTATCGTGTCCTTCAGGGTCTCACCCTTTGACGACGAAGTAGTGTTGGCGTCGGCAAAACCGATGATACGGCCTCCGAGGCGGTTGACAGCCGTCTCGAAACTCAGTCGCGTACGTGTTGACGGTTCAAAAAAAAGCGTCCCCACAACTTTCCCGTCAAGGATTTTGTGATTGGGATGCTCTTCAAAATAGCGGGCCTGCTCCAGAAGATGGAGCATCTTCTCTTTGCTCAAGTCGGAGATAGATACCAAGCTGTGCTGATTCATTGCAGTGAGATATTTAGAGGGGAGTCCGAATCCGTGGAAAAACCGTGTCGGCATCCCCGTGGCTGTTTGCCTGCAAAATTACAAAAATCCCCCGGCACTTACAACCCCCGCCACCAAAAAACCACACCTCCCCCAATCTTTTTTATTCTCAGTTTGCTATACTCATGATTGATTGTGACTTGTTGTCCTGAATTATGTAATTTAAGATTCAAGGTCGCTCAAGTCAAAATACATTAGCCGTGTGTCCTGATCTTCATCTTCGGAACTTAAAAAAGCAAAATCGTTTTTGAGATAAAATGGAATAGCATTTCGGTAAGCATCTACGGTCAGAAACCTACAACCTGATTTATTGTCAGTTATAAATAACGTACTTACAAAATCTATAATAAAAGTTCCGATATGCTGTCCCTGAATGGACTTATCTATACCTAATCGACATAATTTGATTGCAGGATAGCTTTTTAATCTCTTTTCGTTGACAAATTTATGCTTTCTGAATCGATTGAAATCTGTATTTGACGGGAAATCCTTTATTGAAATTCTGTCATTGGCGACACTGAAATAAGCCACAACCCTGTTTGTACCCTTGTGCTCGAGGATATATGTCATGGCAAGCAATGTTTTTCGATATAAGGGCGCATCGTTAATGATAAAGTCGTTAATGTCTTCATCTCCACAATCGAATTGCTTGACCTTGTCATTCAATCCGAGTTTCCGTATTTCATAATCAGCTAATATTTCCTCAGCTTGCATAGTAGATTATTTATTAACTAAAATGCTCATTGCTAATTTATAATTAGCCAGCCGCCTACGCTTTTTTTCAGATGATTCAATGCGAGTCGTGTTCATGTGTTCAATAAATCGACGGGCATCTTCCCCCTCCAATACAGGCGTTTCTTTAATAGGTCTTGCCATAGTTTTATTCTCATTATCAAGTAGATTGCAAAATTACAACAAAATTCCGAGACTTTTGACTTTTTATAAGTATTTAAGTCAAATGCCTGTTTTTTATCGGAAAGACAAATGTCGCAGACATTATCAGTCGATATCCTCGAACTCGTCGGGAATATCGGCAAGTCTCTCGCTGATATGTTCGGGGTCGATATTCGCTTCATCAAGCCAAGCGGCAAACATGTCGAAATCATCAAATCCGTAATACTCAGTAATCTTTTTTCTCTCTTTTTTGTCGATTTTGCTCATGTTTTCAGCTATATCGCGCAGTCTGCAATATTCATATACGCCTCCGCAGTCCTCGATGGGTTGCATGTCGCACTTCCATTTCTTTAATTGCGCCACCTCTCCGTCACGTTCCATGACTTCAAGCACACTGACGGTGAAAATCCAGTCATCGCCAAAGTCATAGACATATTCGAGTTTGTCACCCTTTTTGGCGAGAAATGCCGTTACAGGCGTTTTATCCGCGTCATGCGTCCATTCTTCAAGTCCATACCCGTATTCGTCTTTTACAGGAATACCTATCTGTAAATCCGGTTGATATGCCCGGCGTTGAAATTGCCACAGATGGCAGTTCATAAGTCCTGTTGCAGCCTGAATGGCATAGTGGAGCTGCGAGAAATTGAAATCGGCCGGAATGACAAGTTCGCGCCACATCGGCGGCTTGCTGACATCATTCATCTGCACCTTAATCCGAAGCGATTTTTTATCGGCATCAGGCATCGGAACCACCTTGGTGTTGATAGGCCGCAAAGTCAGGGACGGCCTTGAATCCTCATCTTCATCTTCAAATTCATATTCTTCGAAATCATCGTCAAAAGGATAATCCGACATATCAAGCATGGCTTTCTTTATCTTTTCCCTGTCAATGTCGCTTTTGAGAAAACTGTCATATTCTTCCGCACTGATACCCATCTCCGCCATGGTGGTCATAAGCATCAGCCTCATATCGCCTAAATTATCATATATACTGTCAGTCATCTTCTTTTTGCCGTTTTTTACAGGTATAGGATTCTCATATATCCGCGTTTTCTTTTTTGCCATCTCGTATATGTTTTTATTAATTGCGTATTATATTTTGCCAGCACTATATTCAAGCGTTTACTGACTTTACAAAGATAATTATTCTCAACGATATAAAAATATTTCATCTCAAAAAATCATCTTTTGGCATTTTAAACCGTATGGTCAAATAAAATACATGCACCACATGCCTACCATCAACATTTGATATTGCACGGCTGTCAGTATCCGCGCCTTTTACGCCTCTCGCGGCTCATAGCCTCCTTGAGGCCGCCGTCTTCAAGAAATTGCGCTTCAAGCGCTTTAAGGACTTTGGCTAACATGGCTTCCATTTGTCGTATTAAAGTGAGCATGATGTTGGCGACAGTCTCGTTGGAGCGAGCCTCGCATTTATCGACATATTCACGCGCATCATAGTGGGTACGGCTGTAATTTCGCGTAGCGAGGGTGCGGGAGTCATCTTTGCTCCATATCTCGCATTTATGTTGCCGCAGAAAATCAGCATAGTCCTCACGCAGTTCCATTACCGACCCACGGGCTACGCCGATAAGTTTTATGCACATTTCGATTGACACGGTGCCGTCACTGACACCCTCAACGATATTCTGCTTGCAGGAACGGGCAGCCTGCCGCATCTGGTCGATGGTGCGCGACCCGCGCGGAAGTGCACGGCTTATGAACATCTCTGTAACATCGCAGATTATCACCGATTTGCGGTACACATTCCACGATGTATATTCACCTGATATTTTCAAGAAACCATTCATTTCCGGGTCATTTTTGCGTAGAATTTGAATAAATGCCTTAATTGCGAATTTAATAATTTTTCGCGAGATTAACGGCAGGTAAATACAAAATTTTACAATCTCAAAATTACATACTTCACATACTCCGATACATCACATACAATACATAAATTACAAAATATATTGATAAATCACATCTTGTTTTTACAGTCTTGTCATGCGGGGGGCGAGGATGAAGTAGCCGAAGGAGATGCCTACGCCCCAGCGGTTGCCGGGGGAGGTCTGGTATGTGCCGTAGGCTGTCAGGTTGCCGAAGGGTAGTTTGAGGGAGGCTGACAGTTCGGTGTAGAGTGAAGCGCGGGAGAACCAGCGGCCATAGCATGCGGTACCGTCGGCAGCCTGGTGTATCGGACGCATGGGGATAAAGCCGTGCATGGCGAGGCGTGCCGTCAGGCGGTCGTTGAATTTGTAGACGGGTACGAGGCCGGCTGTAATGAATGAATTTGCACGCAATTTGGGATTGAACACGTTGTATGATGCCGGGGTGGGATTGAATGAAGCGGTATTGACAATCGCGGCATTGTAGTCGCGGAGAAGATGGTGGGTCGACATGATGATGTCGCTTTCAAGCCCGAGCGACCATTTTGACCCGAGGCTGAAGTAGTCGAGATATTTCATTTCGAGTTGCAGCCATTTGTCGTGGCCTTTCTCCGACGGGTTGACAGAACGCCGCATAGGGGCGCCCTGGGTGAAATGGTATCTTTCCCATATACCCTGGCCGAGCACGCCGATATACCGGCCCTCGAGGGGGAGTGTATTGTCATCAAGGGTGGAATAAGTCCACCGCGCCGACAGTTGTCCGATGTCGCGTATTGTCTTGTTGCGGTCGGTCTCCGAGTTGACTATGCTCTCGTCGTTGTTGTAGAAACGGTCGTCGGTGTGTCCGTAGGCTATCCCCATGGAGAAGATGCCCTGACGGCTTGTTGCCCGTGAAAACTTAAACCGGGTGAATGTCTCGATGTTAGTGATGAACGCAGGCGCGTCGGTCTGATAGAAAAGTTTGTCATTCTCATAAAATTTCTGACGCCATATCACAGCTTCAAATCCGAGTGCCGAGACGTGACGGCGACGGAGCATGAGCCGAGTGTCGAGCATTCCGGCCATGTAGCTTTGTCCTATCCATCCGCTGACTGAGGCATTGACGGCCTTATGGTTGAGCGAATTGTAGCCAAGCGACAGAAACAACATGGAATTGGTGGAGGAGGTGACGAATCCTCCTATGCCTATGTCGATCGGGCTTTTCACCGAAGCGCGTAGCAATAGCTTGAACCGGCCCGACTCTTTGTCGTAGACCGCCTCAGGTTCAAGGTCATTGAGACGCGAGGTCGACACGGCCATAGTGTATGATTTAAGCGCCGACTGTATGCCGAACGTGTCGGGATGCTCGGTAGTGAACAGATAGCTGAGGTATTCGTTCTGTGACTTTGTGCCGCCGCTCACGTTTACCGAATCGAAATATGCCCGCGGGGTGGCTTCCTTGAACCTGCGGCGCCGTTCCTCGACCTGCGCTGCCGGACGCCGTGCCACGACGCGTTTTTTTATCGAGTCGACCATTGCCAGACCGTGCTTGTAGCCGATGCTGTAGATTTCATCGGCCTTGTCAAAGTCGAGCAACGAGTATTTGTTGAGGTTGATGCGCAGTTTTATCCCGTCCTCGGCAGCCAGGTCATAATTCTGCGGACGTATCACGAGCATATCCATCTGTTGCAGTACGTCGGGGAAATGCTTTATAGTGTCGGTGGAATGAATGTCCACGCCGATGATGATGTCGGGATGGAAATCCTTTTTCATGATGTCGACGGGGAAATTGTTGAATATGCCGCCGTCGTAGAGCAATGCGCCCTGATATGTGACGGGCTTGAACACTACCGGAAAACTCATCGACGACCTTACGGCATCGGTCAGCTGTCCGCTGCTCCATATCTTGGCCTCCTTACGGGTCATGTCGGACGCAACGGTGCGCAGCGGCACGAACAGTTTGTTGAAATCGCCGCCGCATTGCGCCGTATAGCGCGCGAAAATAGCCATGAAATAGAAGTTCATCGGCATCGGCGATATGAGGCTTGACGGAAGGATAGGGCTGAGGCTCATGGAGCCGGGAGACATGTTGAGACTGAGCATTGTCGGTTTCTGCTCAGGCTTGAAGAACTGGTAGCGGTAGCGCGGGTCGATGTTGCCGGTCGACGCCTCCATGAACATTTTCGACTTTACGAGTTCAAGCATCTCCGCCGGGGAATAGCCGGCGGCGTACAATCCGCCCACTATGGCGCCTATCGACGTGCCGGTGATGTAGTCGATAGGTATCTGGTTCTCTTCAAGTGCCTGAATCACACCTATCTCTGCTATGCCGCGGGCACCGCCTCCGCTCAGCACGAGTCCTACACGTTGCGACGACGGTGCGTCAGATGCATTTACTGACAAAGCGGGCAACAGTAATGACAGCGCCAGCATTAATTTAAGCCGATTTCCCTTCATGATAAATAAATAAACAGTTGAAATGTCAAGTATTCCGACACTTTTAGAGAGTGTTTTTAAATCAAATTAAGACTGAGAGGATTTTTTGAGGGAATTCCGCGAGTTGAAGAAGGAGCATAGCGAGCTATGCGACTGATGAAACTTGGCGGAATTAACCAAAAAAGACCTCAGGATTAATTTGAAGTATCTCCACTTATTCTCTTTTATTGTTAATACGGTTTAAATTCAAACGCTCTCTTAACCTATAACATTTGTAATCGGCTTAATGTTGAGCCGCCGCGGCGTTCAGTCGCGGAATTTTATCTGGCCGTCGGCATCGGCGTCGATTATGGCGAGCGACTGTATGTCGTAGCCTTCACGGCGCAGCTGGTCGCCTCCGCCCTGAAATCCTTTCTCGATGATGAAGCACATCGCTTCGAGATTTGCCCCGGCCATAGTGCACAGGTCGATGGCTCCGCGGGCGGCATTGCCGTAGGCGAGGAAGTCGTCGACAAACACAACGTTGTCGTCGGCAGTCAGAAAATCTGTGGCTATACATACCGTGTACCAGCGGTCCTTTGTGAAGGAGTGTACCTCGGTCACGTAGAAGTCACTCATCGTTTTAGGCGTTTTCTTCTTGATGAAGACAACCGGAAGCTGCATGACGTAGCCTAAAAGTATAGCCGGCGCGATGCCGCTTGCCTCGATGGTGATGATTTTGTTGATGTTGCGGCCTTCGAGGAGATGTGCGAACTCTTTGGCCACTACCATCATCAGGTTGGGATCAAGCTGGTGGTTGAGGAAGCTGTCGACTTTGATTATGCCTCCGGGAAGAGCGCGGCCGTCCTGCAGGATGCGTTGGCGTAAAATTTCCATAGTTTTATTGTTATGTGTGACTTGATTGTGTTATGGTCGCAGTTGGATTATTCGCGGTAATATATGCGTTTGACGCGGGGAGATATCGAGGTCAGTATCTCGTAAGGGATTGTGGTGAGCGTGTCGGCGAGCATCTGCGGGGTGACGGTGTCACCGAATATCTCGACGCGGTCGCCTACCGCGCAGGGAGCGTCGGTCACGTCAATCATGCATATGTCCATGCATATCGACCCTACGGTGAGGCAGCGGTGGCCGTTGACTATGAATGAAGCGTTGCCGTAGCCGAGATGGCGGTCTATGCCGTCGGCATAACCGACAGGTACGGTGGCTATGACGGAGTCGCGGGTCAGAAGTCCGCGGCGGTTGTAGCCTACGGTATCACCCTTTTTCCAGTGCTTTATGGAGATGACGGTAGAGGTGAGGCGCGACACATTGCGCAGCTCGGCCATAGAGCCGTCGTACATCGTGGGCACTCCGTAAAGCCCAATGCCGAGACGCACGAAATCATACTGGAACTCGGGGAATCGGACTATGCCGGTGGAGTTGAGTATGTGGCGCTTGATATGGTAGGGGAGAGTGGCGGTCAGCGCATCGTAGCAGCGGCCGAATACAGCGAACTGGTTGAGGGTATAATCATCCTCCGACGGGTCGTCGGCGCATGCCAGATGCGAGAAGATGGATTTGGCGTAGATGTGACGTGCAGCCGACAGCATCTTTGCCACGCGCGGCATATCCTCCTCTAAGAAACCGAGTCGCCGCATGCCGGTATCGACCTTAAGGTGTATCGGAAACCTGACATCGGTGTCATACGCCTCGAAGTGCGCTATAAGCTTTTCGAGAATGTCGAAGCTGTATACTTCCGGTTCGAGGTCATAGAGGAAGAGTGTGTGGAAATCGTATACACGCGGGTTGAGCACGATTACGGGCATCGTTATGCCGCATCGGCGCAGTTCTATACCCTCGTCGACAACGGCTACCGCGATGTAGGCCGCGCCCTGTTCCTGAAGTGTGCGGGCAAGCTCCACGGAGCCAGCTCCGTAGCCGTGGGCTTTCAGCATGCATATCACGCCGGTCTCCGGCTTTACTTTCGAGCGGAAGAAGTTGAAATTGTGTACCATCGCGTCAAGATTCACTTCCATGAGCGTTTCGTGCTGCTTGTCTTCGAGTATGGCCACAACCTTATCGACGCCGCATTCGGCTCCCGTATTGACTACTATGATTTCGTCATGGAAATCATTCTTAACGATGTTGTCGGGGCTGCACAGCCGTGTTGTATGGCATTTCTTTATGCCGTAGCGCTCTATGATGTGCCGGAGTTCGTCGGGGTATTTCTCGGCCGTCGTGCTGTCGACAATCATGGAGAGTGATACCTTTCCGCCGGCCTGGCGCCTGGCGAAATCGAGCGCCCCGCACAGTGATACGGGGTCCTCGCTGAGACGGTTGGCTATGATGCGGCAGTTGTTGACTCCGTCGACCACCTCGAGCCGCGTGACGGGGCGTCGGGGTGTGTCGGCGACAGTGATGTCGGTTCCTGTCACCTCGGCGAGTTTCCTGACATACGCGAGGCAATCGGTGAAATCGTTGCCTGCACCGGCATGTACGCCGACGAGATGTTTGTCGGGATAACGCTCGCGGAGCAGCTCTTCCTGGTCGGGGTCGTCGGCATTGTATATGACGGTATGGCAGTTGGCGAACAGGTTAATTTTTTCTTCGATTTTGTCGCGGCGCCCGTCAAATCCGTCGTCATGTTCACCGGTTATCACCGTCAGAATACCGATGTCGGGACGTATCATCTTTTCAAGTCTCGCCATCTCGTTTTTCATAGAGATTCCGGCTTCGACGATGGCGATGCCGGCCTCGGGGTCGAGCTGCCACAGCGACAGGGGGACCCCCACCTGCGAGTTGTATGACCGCGGACTGCGTGTCACCGTGCTCCCGGCTGATTCGGCGCTACTGCTGAAGAGTTCCTTGACGGTTGTCTTTCCGATACTTCCGGTGATTGCCACAACGGTACCTTTGAGTTTTGTGCGGCACAGACCGCCGATGCGCTGAAGCGCTTCACAGGTATTGTCGACAGTGATGAAATTGATGCCGTCACCGGTCCATTCGGGCGCGATGCGGTCGACTATGAAGTTGCGCACGCCTTTGTCAATCAGTTCTTTCACGTAGGCATGGCCGTCGTTGTTGGCTGTGCGCAAGGCTACGAACAGTGTTTTCTCCGGCGTGCTCAACAGACGGCTGTCAATGAGCAGTTCCTCAATGATGCAGGGATATTGCGCTTGTTGACTGAAAAGCGCTGCTATATCGGATATATTTATTTTCATTACTTTAGAGATATAAATCGTTGAAACAATGCGTCGTCGGCACCTGCCAGTTCCTGCGCCATGGCAATGGTCTGCCCGCGGAATGTAGCTTCGGCCTGCGGCGACGAGTGGCGGTGCTCCATGCGCCGTGTCAGCCGGCTCCATTTGTCGGCACGTGCGATGGTGTCGGGTGTCATGAGCGACTGACGGAAAATATCGTAGACATAGTCGGCGGCCGCAGGGGAGGGGTGCACCATATCCTCGGCATACCAGCGGTAGTCGCGCAGGTCGTCGACCAGAATTTCGTATGAAGGAAAGTAGCTCACACGATTGCCGGCGAGCTGATTGGCGGCAACTATGAGTGTGGATTTTGACAGACGGTCACGCTGCAGTCCGTAGCCGGCATGCCGCACCGGGCTTACGGTAAATATTACCTTGAGCGCGGGGTTGAGGGTGAAAAGCCTGTCGAGCAAAGAGCGCCAGCGCGATGCTATGTCGTCCACGCCGATACCTTCAACCGAAAAAAGCGATGCCGGCTGCTTGTGGCAGTTGGCTGCCACGCTGCCCGACGGGATATGGCGGTGGACGATTGCCGAACCGAAGGTCACAATAAGCAGGTCGGCCGACAGCAGGCGGCTCCGGGTGGCGTCGAGGCTCGAATTGAGCAGGCGCAGCGTGGCGTCGCGGTCGGGGAGCGAGAATCGCGAGTGGCGCCGCAGCGTGCGCCATGTGCCGTCGACCTCAAACAGCTCTCCGGCGGTGAAACGCCGGTCGTCGAGCGCGTCGGTTATGGTGTCGGCTATGCTTTCGGGATTGAACAGAATGCCCGAAGGGTTTACTTCGGCGTCGAAAAGCTGACGGCGCAGGCGCATGCCTATCTCGTCGGTGAAGCATGAGCCCAACATTATCATTGACGTGGCGTGATTTATTTCCACGTCAAGCCGCGGTATTGATATTTCAGTACGCCATTTCATCATTCTTGCTGTTTCAGAACATGTTGTAGTCGATGGAGAGCACCTGGAACTCCGTGCGTCGGTTTATCTGGTCGGCGGCTTCCTGATCGGCTTCCGGGAGTGTCTCGATGTATTTCTCATCGAGGACGGTTCCTTCGGGGAATTGCGGGTACTCTTTGGCGAGGCGCTTGGTGATGGTCTTGGGTCGAGACTCGCCGTAGCCCATGTGCTGCAGGCGGTCGGGCGCTATTCCCACGGATATGAGGTAGTCGATTACCGACTTCGCGCGGCGTTCGGAGAGCGCGAGGTTGTATTCGTCGGAGCCTTTGCGGTCGGTGTGCGAGGCCATCTCGATGGTGATGTTTGGGTTGTCGCGCATCACCTGTGCCATCTCGTCGAGCGCGGCTTTCGACTCCGGACGCAGCGACGCCTTGTCGAAATCGTAAAATATGTTGTCGATTACCACCGGCTTGTTGATTGACGCCAGAATGAAATCCACGCTGTATTCGGCATCCTCCTCGGCAGTGTCGGATGTGAATTCCTGCTTGGCGTTGAGATAGCCTTTTGCGCCGGCAAGCATCACGTAGCTTACGCCGCGTGAGAGGGGGAAACGGAATGAGCCGTCGTTGCGTGCAATCTCTTTCTGGTTGGAGCCGTCGTTGCCTACGATGCGGATTACGGCATTGGGCACGGGCTCGTCGTCGCGGTCGAGCACCCAGCCCGATATCCATATCTGTAGTTCGGGCAATTCAAACGAGAATATGTGATCGTAGCCGCGGGCGTCGTCGCGGTTTGACGACAGGAATCCGCGTTCGGCACCCGGCTCGAAAGTGATGCCGAAATCGTCGGCGGGGGAGTTGACTGGACGTCCCATGTTCTCGACCTTCCAGCCGCCGGATTTGGTAAGCTCGGCGCGGAATATGTCGAGACCGCCGTAGCCGGGATGGCCGTCGGAGGCGAAATACATTACGGAGTCGGTGCGCATGTAGGGGAACATCTCGTCGCCGGGAGTGTTAATCCATTTCCCGAGGTTTTCGAGCGAACCGACCTGGTCCTTGAGGTTGATGCGCCATATGTCGCGGCCACCTTCGCCACCGGGCATGTCGGAGGTGAAGTAGAGGTAGTTGCCGTCGGGCGACACTGCAGGATGGGCGTATACCGAAATGGTGTCGGCCGTGATTTCGAGTTTCTGCGGCGCGCTCCATTTGGCATCGGAGCGGGATGATGTGAATATCTCCACCGAAGTGGGAGCATTGGGTTCGCGACGGGCTCGGGTAAGATACATCAGCGAACCGTCGGGCGAGAATGATATGATGCCTTCGTCAAACTCGGTGTTAAGCTCTCCCTCTACGGCTTCGGGACGGAGCCACTCGCCGCGTTCGTTTTTGCGCGACATCCAGATGTCGCCTTTCTTCATGCCGGTGATTTCAGATTTCTTGGTACCGTTGACATGCTCGTTGGTGGTGGTGAAGTAGAGTATGTCGGTCTCGCCGGGCGCGTACATCGGGGCATAGTCGGAGCGGCGTGAATTGAACAGCTTGTGCTGGCGCACGACGTAGCGGGTGCGCTCGCCGCGGGTAGCGTTGGCCATCGTGGCGCCGTCGAGTCCGTTGCGTGCCGTCTTTGAATCTGGCACCATGGCGAGATATTCCTCATATGCTTTTATGGCCTGCGGATATTTCCCCTCGGCATGGAGCGCCTCGGCAAGATAAAGCCGGGCAAGCGAGTCGGGGTATTTGTAGCGTATGGCGTTCTGGAATGCCGCCGCGGCACGAGCCGACTGGTTGAGCTCGCGATGGCACAGACCCATCTTCCAGGCCACTTCGCCGCGTAGGGCCCGTTCGTCGGGCTTGGTGAGCTTGTTGTAGATTTTGCGGTAGGTCTTGGCGGCGTCGTTGTACTCTCCGCGGAAATATTGCTCGTTGGCGGTGGCGAGTTTGGGGCCTCCGCAACCTGCGAGCGCGGCGCAGGCCACTATGGCACAGACAATATATATCAGTCTTTTCATTTCGTTGTTGTATCAGGTCGGTGTACCGGCGGTAAATATCAAAATAATTTAGAACAGTTACTTATTAACGGCAAATATAGCAAATTTATTTTTTACGGCATACATATATATTGCCGATTAGGGGTATTACCAAAGATTGAAGCGATAGCCGAGCGACACTTCCATATTGATGACTGACGAGAGAAGGGTGCGTCGGTGGTCGCGCAACATGCTCAGGCAAACGTTGCCTATTACGCCTGCAAACCAATGCTTGTTGTTCCATATCACCGACAGCTCTCCACGGTTCATTGCCGAAAATGTAGTCTTTTTGTTGGTGGTGTCTTCGTAATATCCGTCCGACAGTCCCGCCATCAGTGTGCATGATACGCCCATGAGCCAGTGTCGGGCAAAGACCCAGTTGAATCCGTAGCCGCCCGACAGGATATAGTTGCGGGTATTCACGCGGTAACGGTTGTCGGGCAGGTCAGGGGGAAGAGTGTTGCTGATGTCGTCGGGCAGGTTGTTGAAATCGAAGTTGTATTTCACCCGGTTGAAGGAGAAGCCGGCAAAGAATGAGCCGCCGGAGCGTTTCTGTATGCGGGAGAAATTGAATGCGGCCGCGTGGGAGTAGCGCCGGTGGGTGAAGAAATATGCAAAGTCAAATCCCCATGAGGTGTTGTCGATACCTTTATATTCTATGTCAGGGTGAAAAGTGTCTTTGCCGTGCTGACGAATCGTGGAGATATGTGTGCCCACATCGTTCTGAAGGAAATAGAGGTTGGCCGAGAACAGCATGCAGTTGAACCCGAAGTTCCATCGGCGCCGCGCTTCCTCATGCCCGTCGAAATATTTCGATACGTTCATATCGTATCCGAGCGACACGGCCATGTAAGTGAGATAGAGACCTACCGAAGTCGAGGGATTTGATATCATCGACATCTCGGTGTCGTTCTCGAAATGCAGGTTGTAGTAGTCGGTCCACGACTCAGTGCGCAGCTTGACATTCAATTTATATCCCGTGCCATCGACGTAGGTAGTGTCATAGCCGTTGAAGAACTTGTCGCCCCACCGGTAGGTGTTGACACAGAAACGCGGAAAACGCCCCATCGCCGCGATGGAGTCGAGGTCAAAGCTTATAGCCTTGACCGAAAAGGTGCAGATTAGGGCTAATATCAAACTCAGTGTCCTGGCTCTCACGTTCTTTCTGTTATTTTCCTTGTGACAGTACGGCAAATGATACCGTAGTGGGATGTAATGATTTTGCAAAAATAATTAAAAAACTTCTTTTTTTCGCGCCGGCCTTATCTTTTTTATTCTTCCGGACCGAAAGCCCTTGTGGCGTATCAGGCGTCAGCAGGTAAGCCGGGCTGATGATGATACCAATGCTTTATTTAGGGCAAAAAATGAGAAATTAGTTACATATTGGGTAAAAATGTGTGCAATTATTTGTTTGTACGGTCATTTTTGAATAAATTTGCGAAATTCTGATAAAAAACTATGTTGAATAACATGCTTTTTGTCCCTGTTATCGGAACTAAAACGATATTAAATTGTAATTAATAAAAACAACATCAATATGCCTACACCGTTAAGAAGCGCGACAAGCACATCGGGCCGCCGAATGGCAGGAGCTCGTGCCCTATGGCGCGCAAATGGTATGAAAGAGGAGCAGATCGGCAAGCCGATTATCGCTATCGTAAATTCGTTCACACAGTTTGTCCCCGGACATACGCACCTGCATGAAATCGGTCAGGTGGTAAAAGAGGAGATTGAGAAGCTCGGCTGTTTCGCCGCCGAATTCAATACCATCGCCATTGACGACGGTATCGCCATGGGGCATGACGGTATGCTTTACTCGCTGCCGTCGCGCGACCTTATCGCCGACTCGGTGGAGTATATGGTCAACGCCCACAAGGCCGACGCTATGGTGTGCATATCTAATTGCGACAAGGTGACTCCCGGCATGCTGATGGCTGCGATGCGACTCAATATCCCCGCGATATTCGTGAGCGGCGGCCCGATGGAGGCGGGACGTCTCGGCGACCGCGCCCTCGACCTTATCGACATCATGATTGACTCGGCCGACACTTCGGTCGACGATGCAACGGTGGCCGAACTCGAGCGCCGCGGATGCCCCACATGCGGCTCGTGCTCGGGCATGTTCACCGCCAACTCGATGAACTCGCTCAACGAGGCTATCGGTCTGGCACTCCCGGGCAACGGTACCGTAGTTGCCACGCATATCAACCGCAAGGAGCTGTTCAAAAAGGCCGCGAAAAAGATAGTCGAGAATACCTACGCGTTCTACGAGAAGGACGACACGTCGGTGCTCCCGCGTTCGATAGCATCGCGTCAGGCGATACTCAACGCCATGACCCTTGACATCGCTATGGGTGGCTCGACCAACACCGTGCTCCACCTGCTTGCCGTGGCCAACGAGGCCGGCGCCGACTTCAGGATGGACGACATCGACGCCCTCTCGCGCAAGACGCCCGTGCTGTGTAAGGTGGCGCCCAACTCCCACTACCATATACAGGATGTGAACCGCGCAGGCGGTATCCTGTCGATTATGAAGCAGCTTGCCGACGCCGGCCTGGTGGATACATCGGTCAAACGTGTCGACGGGCTTACGCTCGGCGAGGCCATCGACCGCTATGCCATCGAAGGGAAGCATTTCGACGATGCCGCCGACGAACTCTGGCGCTCGGCTCCCGGCGAGACCAAAAACCTCGTGCTCGGCTCGCAGATGTCATACTACTCGAGTCTTGACAGCGACCGCGCCAACGGCTGCATACGCGATGTGGAGCATGCCTACGTGAAGGATGGCGGATTGGCTGTGCTCAAAGGAAACATAGCGCTCGACGGCTGCGTTGTCAAGACGGCCGGAGTCGACGAGAGCATATTCCGTTTCCGCGGCCCGGCCAAGGTGTTCCGTTCGCAGGACGAAGCAGTGGAAGGAATCCTCGGCGACAAGGTAGTGGCGGGCGACGTGGTGGTAATCACCTACGAAGGACCCAAGGGAGGCCCCGGCATGCAGGAGATGCTCTATCCCACGAGCTACATCAAGGCGAAGCACCTGGGCAAAGAATGTGCCCTCATCACCGACGGACGGTTCTCAGGCGGCACCTCCGGACTCTCCATAGGCCACATATCGCCCGAGGCGGCTGCCGGCGGCAATATCGGTCTGGTGCGCGACGGTGATTTCATCGAGATAGACATCCCCGCACGTACGATCCGTGTGGATATTTCCGACGAGGAACTTGCGGCACGCCGTGTGGCCGAGGAAGCATTCGGCAGCGACGCCTTCACTCCGCGCGGGCGCGACAGGGTCGTGTCGAAAGCGCTCCGCAACTATGCGGCTGCTGTCACCTCGGCCGACAAGGGTGGAGTAAGACAGTAATCAACCACTCGCCGACACACAAATATAATTAAGGTAAAAAAGATATTATATATATGAGCAACAAGATTAACGGAGCAGAGGCACTTATCAAATCCCTCATCTGCGAGGGAGTGGATACGGTGTTCGGGTATCCCGGCGGAGCAATCATACCGGTCTACGACAAGCTCTATGACTACACTTCGCAACTGAAGCATATACTGGTACGCCACGAGCAGGGTGCCACCCACGCCGCGCAGGGCTATGCGCGGGCCACGGGCAAGACGGGTGTCGTAATCGTCACTTCGGGCCCGGCCGCAACCAACGTGATCACCGGCCTGTCGGACGCACTGATGGACTCGACGCCGCTCGTTGTCATCACCGGACAAGTGGCCTCGTCGCTGCTCGGCAGCGATGCGTTCCAGGAGACCGACGTGGTAGGCATCGTGCATCCCGTCACGAAGTGGGCGGTGCAGATACGCCGCTCCGAGGACATACCCGCCGCAGTGGCACGTGCGTTCTATATCGCCAACAACGGCCGTCCCGGCCCCGTGGTGCTAGATATAGCCAAGGATGCCCAAGTGGGGATGCTGGAGTGGGCGCACCAGACGTGCGACTATATCCGCTCATATATTCCCGTGCCTGAAATCAATTCGGCCGACATCTCCGAGGCCGCGCGTCTGCTCAACCATGCCGAGCGCCCGATGATAATTTCGGGTCACGGCGTGATGATAGCGGGAGCCGAGAAGGAGCTGCAGATGCTTGCCGAGAAGGCCGACATACCCGTGGCCGCCACGTTGCTCGGCCTGTCGACAATGCCGTCTGACCACCCCCTCTACAAAGGAATGCTCGGCATGCACGGCAACATCGGACCCAACTACAATACCAACCGCGCCGATGTGATTTTAGCGATAGGCATGCGTTTTGACGACCGCGTGACGGGACGTCTCGACCGCTACGCCCCGCAGGCTAAGATAATACATGTCGACATCGACTCCTCGGAGTTCAACAAGAACGTCAAGGCCGCGCTCACCATACATGCCGACGCGCGCCAGGCCCTTGAGGCGCTTCTTCCCAAAATCAACTGTGCCCGCCATGCCGAGTGGCTCGACTCATTCACGCCATGCGAGAAGGTCGAGACGGAGAAGGTAATCAATCCCGAAGTGCATCCCTGCGAGGGTATGATGAAGATGGGCGAGGTGGTCGACCGGGTAAGCCGTGCGTTCCACGACCGTGCTATCGGCGTGACCGACGTAGGGCAGAACCAGATGTTCGGCTCGCGCTATTTCCGCTTCACCGAGCCGCGTTCGCTCCTCACATCGGGCGGCCTGGGCACGATGGGCTTCGGTCTTCCGGCAGCCATAGGCGCCAAGATGGGATGCCCCGACCGTCAGGTAGTGCTCTTCGTGGGCGACGGCGGTTTCCAGATGACGATACAGGAGCTCGGCACGATACTCGAATACGGCACGGCGGTGAAAATCGTGTTGCTCAACAATAACTTCCTCGGCAACGTGCGCCAGTGGCAGCAGCTCTTCTACAACGGCCGCTTCTCGCAGACCCCGATGGTCAACCCCGACTTCGTGGCCATATGCGCCGCCTACGGCATAAAGGGGGAGAACGTCACCGAGCGCGGGCAGCTCGACGACGCCATCGACCGCATGGTCAGAAGCGAGCATGCCTACCTGCTCAATGTCAATATCGACCCCACCGACATGATATTCCCGATGATACCGCTCGGCGCCGCCGTCGACGAGATGATGATTAATGCTAACGAGATGTTTAAGTTGTAGTTGTAAGAAGTCATGGACAAACAGTTATTTACCATTTCGGTATTTTCCGAAAACAATGTCGGCGTGCTCAATCAGGTGACCATCATCTTCACCCGCCGCTGTATCAACCTCGAAAGCATTTCGGCCAGCCCGACATCGATACCCGGCGTGCACAAGCTGACATTCACCGCCTACGGCGACCGCCGGCAGATGGAAAAGGTAGTGCAGCAGATTGAGAAACGCATAGATGTGATAAAGGCCTTCCTCCACACCGACGACGAAATCGTGTACCAGGAGGTGGCGCTATACAAGGTGCCTACCGACAAACTGCTGATTGAAAGCAATCTGGAGAATATCATACGTCACCACGGCGCCCGCATACTTGATATAACCCCCGAATATACAATCCTTGAAAAGACCGGCCACAACGATGAGACCGAAGCCTTGTTTGAGGAGCTGAAACGCTACGACATACGCCAGTTTGTGCGCTCGGGACGTGTCACGGTGACGAAGTCGCCCATCGAGCATGTGTCGAATTATATCGAGCAGCAGGCGCGTCTACATCCCGACAAATTTCCCGCCGAGTGATTGCTCATTTAACGATATATCCAAAATTTAATTAAATTTGTTGTATATTTGGCATTGATTACCGCATGCCGATTATACAACAAATAATTTTGAACAGTTACTTATTAAATGGACAATAACCTGACGGAATATAAAGTAGACTATTTTTTGAGTGCTGCGGAGTGCAACGCGCAGCAGGAAATCTCTCTGCCGCTTCTCGCACAGCGGCTTATCGATATATCCACTGCCCATGCGTCGGCACTGGGGGTAGGATACGAGCATCTGCTTAAGGATAACAACGCGTGGGTCCTGTCAAGGCTGAGTATCGAACTGTCGCGGTTTCCCTCGATCAACAAGCCGTACAGCCTCATCACATGGGTGGAGGACATCAACCGCCATTTCTCTGAACGCATCGTGGAGATACGCGATGAAAATGATGAAGCCATCGGCTACGGACGCCTCACCTGGGTGGCGATAAATATTGTGACACGCCGTCCGGCCGACCTGACGTCGCTGCTTGACCGAATCACGCCGAGCGAGCGCCGGTGTCCGATAGAGCGTCATCCACGTCTGGGTCCGCTCGGCATCCCCGACCATGTCACGATGTATAAATTCCAATATTCCGATATAGATTTCAACCGTCACGTCAACTCCACGCGCTACATACAGTTTATTCTCGACCGCTGGGGAGTAAACCATTACGACCTCAACCGTGTGAGCCGTTTCGACATATCATATCACAGCGAGGCGCATTTCGACGATGTAGTGGAAGTACGCTGCAAAGGCGACGAGGAGACGCAGGATGTGGAAATAGCGCGCAACGGAGTGGTGTGCACCCGCGCACGTATCCGTTTCTGTCCGCGCAGCCTGCCTATAAATACCGCTACCCGCTGAGGCTGTTCATCTCCCCACAAAAAAATTCAGTCATGACGTTATATCTGCGAACTGCCATTATAATCAGTGTGACGGTGCTTCTGACGGCATCAGTCGAATGCGCTGCGCAGATTGTTGATGAGGACGGAGTGTCGGAGACGGTGCTTCTCGACGAGGATTTCAACGGATGCACCACAGGGTCGATGGACAATGTCGCATATAACGTAGATATTGACGATGTAACCGTTTCTGCGGGCTGGAACGCATCGGCTGCCGGAATGTGCGCCGGAAATTTCGTGTTCGCACCCTCGCTTAGTCCGGTCACACTGATGACTCCTTCGGTTAATGTTAATCCGGATGCTCCTCTTGCAGTATCTCTTACGATGGCCGAATATAATAATGAACGCTATTACTCCGGTGCGTCGGTTGGTGTATCGTTGCTCGCACCCGACGGGACTGTCGCTTCCGGATATGCTGTCACGCTCACTGAGGCACGATATGCCGTCTACGATATATGTTTCGATGCACCCCTGCCGCTCTCCGATGTCAGGGTTATGATAGGCTATGACAATGACCGCTCAAACCGTAAACTCTTCCTCGACCGCGTTACATTGCGGCAAGCGGCCGGCGCCTCGGTCGACGATGTGACTTTGGAGACGGTTCGTGCGCGGGTTTCGGCTCCCGGTGAAATAACGGTCAGCGGAACGCATGCAAAAGTGTTTTCGGTTGACGGGCGTTGCCTTTATGACGGCGCATCGGCAATATTGCGGGTAAATGACCGGGTGGTAATCGCAGTTGTTGACGGAGTAGCAGTAAAGCTGATGCCATAAGTGTCGCAGTTACGTAGCAATTATAGCTGAAAAAGCTACAATTTAAAGAAAAATTGAAAATATTTGTCGCAAATTGCAAGTTATATCGCAAAATTTGTTTATATTTGCAACAATTAAAAGGTACAATATTTAAGAACCCCAATAATAATTGCTTTAATCATGGCAAAAATGAATTTTGGAGGCGTGGAAGAAACAGTCGTTGTACGCGACGAATTCCCCCTCGAGAAAGCGCGTGAAGTGCTTAAGAATGAAACAATCGCAGTGATAGGTTATGGCGTGCAGGGCCCCGGCCAGAGCATGAATCTCCGTGACAACGGATTCAACGTCATCGTAGGCCAGCGCGCAGGCAAGACTTTCGATAAGGCTGTAGCCGACGGATGGGTGCCCGGCGAGACACTTTTCTCAATCGAGGAAGCTGCCGAGCGTGCCACCATCGTGATGTGCCTTCTCTCCGACGCAGCCGTAATGTCGGTATGGCCTACACTTAAAAAATATCTTACCGCAGGCAAAGCCCTCTACTTCTCACACGGTTTCGCCATTACCTGGAGCGACCGTACGGGCGTGGTGCCCCCCGCCGACATTGACGTAATCATGGTAGCCCCCAAAGGCTCGGGCACATCGCTCCGCACCATGTTCCTCGAAGGCCGCGGCCTGAACTCGTCGTACGCTATCTATCAGGACTATACCGGCCGCGCCGTGGAGCGCACCATCGCACTCGGCATCGGTATCGGTTCGGGATACCTGTTCGAGACCACATTCCAGCGCGAGGCTACTTCCGACCTCACCGGCGAACGCGGTTCGCTCATGGGCGCTATCCAGGGTCTGCTGCTGGCGCAGTATGAAGTGCTCCGCGAAAACGGCCACACCCCCTCCGAGGCTTTCAACGAGACAGTAGAGGAACTTACACAGTCGCTCATGCCCCTCTTCGCAAAGAACGGTATGGACTGGATGTATGCCAACTGCTCTACCACCGCGCAGCGCGGCGCATTGGACTGGATGGGCCCGTTCCACGATGCCATCAAGCCCGTGGTTGAGAAGCTCTACAACAGCGTGAAGACCGGCAACGAGGCGCAGATTTCAATCGACGCCAACTCCAAGCCCGACTATCGCGACGGTCTTGAGAAAGAGCTCAAGGCACTCCGCGAAAGCGAAATGTGGCAGACAGCTGTAACAGTACGCAAACTCCGCCCGGAGAACAATTGATAGAAATTACGGAGCCGTCCGGTGATAATGGACTGTTCCAAACAAAAAAGACAATCAAGCCCGGGGAAATCAGGTGAGAACCGCCCCGGGCTTGACAGTTTTTACATATGAAGGTGTTGCAAAACTTACAATATACGAACGAATTTGTAGGGACGCATTCATCGCGTCCGCGCCCGGAAGGCATAACATGTTAAATATCATAATAATGCGGACGCGATTCATCGCGTCCCTACTATTGGATGTTCCGCAACATTTTTTCATCTGAAATTATTCGATAAAAATAAAAACCGCGGTTGCCCGAAAGTAGCCGCGGTTTTTATTTTGTTATCGGTGGATGTGATGCCGGGAATATCAGAACTCGAGGTAGACTACTACGGGGTAGTGGTCGGAGATAGTGCGTATCGGGCGCTCGGCAAGGTCGATTTCGTCGGGAGCGTCGTTGCCTTTGTGTACCTCCGACGGTGCATTTTCCCAGCGCATGTCGGTCAGGATGCCGTAGCGGTCGACGGTCACTGACGGGCTTGTGAAGATGTGGTCGATACGCGATGCGGTGGTGTTGGCGGGGTTGAATGAGTTGAATGTGCCGTTGGGTGCGAAGCGGTGGCGGGCACTCTCATACGTGTCGGCGAGTATGCCGGAGTTGGCAAATACGTCGTAGACCTCGCTCGTCTGGTCGACGTTGAAATCGCCCGAGAGGAGCACTGTGGCGCCGTCGCCGGCAATCTCCTTGATTTTGCTGACGATAAGTTTGCCACCCTCGCGGCGTGCGATGATGCCTACGTGGTCCATGTGCATGTTGAAGTAGTAGAAGGGCTTGCCGTCAGCGGTCTCGAATTGGCCCCAGGTGCATATTCGGGTGCACTGGCCGTCCCAGCCTTTCGACGGACGGTCGGGCGTCTCCGATATCCAGAATGTGCCCGAGTCGATGAGCTTTACGCGGTCGCGGTTGTAGAATATGGCGGAGTATTCGCCGTCCTCCTTGCCGTCCTCGCGCGCCACTCCTATGTAGGAGTATTGCGGCATGCGTGCAAGCAGGTCCTTTATCTGGCCCGATTGGAGTTCCTGTGTGCCGAACACGTCTGGACGTATGAACAGCAACTGGTCGGCGGCTGCGGGGTAACGCTCTTTCCAGCCGTTGCCGGCCTCGGCGTCCCAGTCGTTTTCATAACGTAGGTTGTAGGATACGACGGTAAGTTCTGAAGCAATCGCACTTGCGGCGATACCGACTGCGGCAATAAGTGTAAGCAGTTTTTTCATGGTTATACAGGTTGTTTGTAAACTTGTTTGTAAACTTGTTTGTTTGTTTGTTTGTTTGTAGGAACGCGATTCGATACTGTTTGCTTAAGAATAACAATGCATCAGAGCGTCCGCAGGACGCTGATTATTCGTAACCCCGTATGCCGGAGTGAAACGGAGGCATGCGGGGAATAATGGATATATAACCGTGGCGTCCGGAGGACGCCGATTTACTTAGTTACCAGCTTTTTATTATGAATGAAGCGTTGTAAATCGGCGTCCTCCGGACGCCACTTCCGATATGATTACTTACCCCGCACGCCTTCGCAAGCTTCGGCGTACGGGGTTACGAATAATCGACGTCCTGCGGACGTCACGACCCTAAGTAAACAGCATTGAATCGCGTCCCTACAATTTCGTCGATATATTTTGAAGTTCTGCAACACATACTTGTATTATTCCTGTATACTGAAAGTTACAACATGGGGGCGGGAGAGGTGCCGCGGTCGCCGAGGGTGCGGGGGGAGGTGTATACGCGGACGGCGTCGTAGAGGCCGGCGTCGATCAGCGACTGAAGCATGCGGGGGCCGCATTCGGTCATTATCGAGGTGATGCCGCGGCGGTAGAGTTCCGACATTATTTCGGTCAACGGGGTGTCGGAGGAGATGGGGATGTTTTCCACCCCGGGGAGCTGCAGGGGATAGGGAGTGAGCAACATGATGTGTCGGGTGCCGTCGGTGAACAGGCGCAGGCCGCAGGCTGTTGCGGCATCGATAATGCCGCGGCGGTCGATGACAACGACCTTGGGGTCGGGACCGTCCCAGCGGCGCACGTCGAGGCGTGGATTGTCGGCAAGGAGCGTGGAGGCGGAGGTGAGCAGGGCGTCGTGGAGGGCGCGTTCGCGGTGCACGAGTGCGGAGTCGAGCGGCGAGGAGAATGTGAATGCCGGTTCATCGGGATGCCGCACGGCGTCCATGAATCCGTCGGCACTCTGCGCCCATTTTAGGGTGATGAACGGACGGTGCAAATTGTGGGCGGTGAAAAAGCGCGGATTGAGCGCACGCGCCTCATCCTCAAGTACGCCCTCCACAACCTCTACGCCGGCATCGCGGAGCATGGCGACGCCGCGGCCGCGCACTTTATCGAACGGGTCACCGCAGGCTATCACCACGCGTGGTATGCCGCTGTCGATAATCAGGCGGGCGCACGGGGGTGTCTTGCCGTAGTGAGAACACGGCTCAAGGGTGACATAGATGGTGGATTCGGCGAGCAGCGGGCGGTCGGCTGGAGCCACGGAGGCCACGGCGTTGACCTCGGCGTGCGGCTGTCCGCAGCGGCGGTGGTATCCCTCCCCTATTATGCGTCCGCGGGCCACGATTACGGCCCCGACGTTGGGATTTGGGTGGGTATCGGTCATTGATGATTTGGCCAGCCGGATTGCACGGCGCATGTATCTGATGTCGAAGTCCATGAGTAAAGTAATTTAAAAAAACCGGCAAATTGTAGGGACGCGATTCATCGCGTCCGCAACAGATGTAGGTAATATTTTGAACACCGACTTATTATGCGGACGCGATAAATCGCGTCCCTACAAGTCGCGTAAAATTTACAGCTTTTATACGCCGCGCCCGCTAACGGGCTACAGGTAGGTGGGCTGCCATTCAATGCCGTAGCGGTCATAGGGTGTGACGGCTATGCGGTAGCCTTTGCGGTATTTGGCGGGGAGAGTGTATGAGGTGTCGTAGGTGACAGCGAGGATATAGGTGGAATCTATGCCGTCGCAGCCCGATGACTGTGCGTCGGCATCGTCGACATCGTCGGGTATGGCGTAGACGACGTAGCGGGCATCGTCGGCGGCAGTCCATTCAAGCTGTCCCGATTTGCTGAGTGACAGACCTGTAACCTCAAGATGGCGGCTTTTCCCCTTCCAGCGCATCGGGGGCACGAGTGCCGGCGCCTTGAAAATCTTTTCGCGGAGAGCCTTGCCGAATCCGGGACCATACTTTCCGGCGACATAGCGCGCCGAGTAGAGCACCGCGCCCGGAGCGTAGTTGAAGGAGTACTCGCGGTTAAGTTCTATCTGGCGGAATGTCTCGTCCCACTGCTCGGGGGTATTCTTTTTTGCAAAACACGCAATGTTCTGGCTCGGGAAACAGTGGCGCCCGTACATCTCGGCCACGTCGTTCCACCATCGGGACAGACCGCCGTAGGGGTGGCGGCGGTTGTCGGTGGTCCAGTAAATCTGGGGCGAAATGTAGTCGACAAGTCCCTCCTTGAGCCAGTTGACGGGGTCGGAGTATATCTTGTCGTACTGGCTGTCGGCCGTAACGACACCATAGGAGGGGAGCGACGGCACACCCTCGCAGTCATACACACCGTTGGCTCCGGCTATGCCCTGCGGGGATACGCCGAACCGTATCTTGCCATCCTTGATGGTGCCGAGCATGGCGTAGACATCGGCTATGGCACGGTTGATGTTGGCGCGGCGCCAGTCGGCTATCGACTGTCCGGCCTCGGCGGCGGCTACGTAGTATTTCCAGTCGGCGGCACGTTCGTCCTCGGGTATGAATTCGGGATTGTAGAAATAGTCGTCGAACACGATGCCGTCGATGTCGTAATTGGTTGCTATTTCGCGGCAGATGTTGCAAAGGTGGCGTCGCGTCTCGTCGAGGGCGGGATTGAAGATTGTCATCGTGGATTTGCCGACGCGGTTTGTCATCCACAAATCGCGAGTCGAGTCATCGAGCGAAGTAGTGGGCTGACGGGAGCCGACACGAAAGGGATTGATCCATGCGTGGCATTCCATACCAAGCGCGTGGCAGCGCTCGATACATCGGCTCAGAGGGTCATAGCTTGCCGCGGTACCGCGGTTGCCGGTAAGATAGCTCGACCAGGGCTCGTAGGAGGAGTTATAGAGGGCATCGGCCATAGGGCGCACCTGAAAGAATACGGCATTGATGCCGGCGCGGTGGAGATTCTCAAGTATCGAATCGAGTTCGCTCTGCTGCGTCAGCGCCACCTTACGGCTTGCACCCTGACACGAAGGCCAGTCGATACCGTAGGCCGTGACAAGCCACGCCCCGCGCATCTCGTATTTCGGAGAGGCTATGGCGTTTATGCCGGCAAAGGCGGCAAGAATAATCAGCAGAGAATAAAATCTAAGCATAATAGGCGATAAATTGAGGTTGTTAAAAACGGGCAACAATCAGTGAGAAATCAAATTAAAAAATTCCATTTCATTCCGGGTGCTGAAAGACTTTTTCTTCCACGGTTGAAAAATAGAGTCTGTTATACCCTCGGCTACTAAATCTTGTCCCTATCAGACAACAACTGTCGGAATACAAAGTTAGTCAATATCGAAAAAAATTTACGATATTGACTAACTTTTTTTACGGTTAGCTAAGTCACACATGTCGGACCGGTCAGACATGTCTGACTCATCCGACCCTGCCTGACTTTTCAGGAATGTGCCGTCGCCGTTCATGTCGGCGAACGATACGCATCCCGAGCTGAGCGGCCGCAGACAGCGGTTGCCGTCGGCGGCTTTCTCAAAGGTGGCGAAGCGGGGAGAAACAACGGGCTGCGTTGCCTCCTCGCCGCGCAGCCCTTTTGATTTGAGATAGTTGATAAGTTCGGCGATGCGGTCGGTCTGTATTATAGTGACGCCCCGGTCGAGCACCCAGCCCCAGTTGGCATCGGGGTCGCGCATCGCTTTCTCGTCCTCATGGCCTCCGCACAGGCTTTCCCAAAGGGTGTTGACCCATACGCGGCAACCGCTGTCCACTATGGTCGGGATGAGGCTCATGCCAGCGACATTGTCCTTTGAGAACTGCACCTCGATAGCCGCAGGACCGTATTCCGTGAGGAAACTTGACACATAGCCGCTTGCCGAGCTGTTTTCGAGATTTACCACCGGCATGAATATGATGTTTTCGTAGCCTGCGAGCTTGTTCTTGACATCGGCGACGGAGTTGCTCCCTTTGAGCACCACGTGGTCTTCGGTACCGGTTTTCTGGATTATCGGAGAGATTTCAGCGAGGTAATCGTGGCCTTTGTCGATATTGACGAGCACACGGCCTTTGCAGGCGAGGAGCGCTTCCTCAAGGGTCGGGATGGTTTCGTCGGAAAGGTTGCCGTCGGAGTAACGCAGACGGTAGGATTTGAGCTGCTCAAGGGTCATGTCGGAGATGTTGCCGCGGCCGTTGGTGGTGCGGTCGATGTTGCCGTCGTGCATCAGCACGAACTGTCCGTCTTTGGTCTTGTGGATGTCGATTTCGACCATGTCGGCGCCTTTGTCGGCGGCACTCGTTATGGCGCCGACCGAATTTTCGGGAGCCGAACGCCAGTCGCCGCGATGAGCCACGACGAATACGTAGTCCTTGTCATTCGAAAGCAGGCGTTGGCGCAGGTCGTCGATATGTGACTGCGCGGTAACCGATAGTGCGGCCAGAAGCGCGGCCGCGATTGTAAATAGTTTCATTGGTAAAGTTTTATGTTAAGTAAGTTGGATATTACAAAGATATTGACAATCGGAGTAAATACAGAGTAAGGTTAATCCAAAAAATAGAAAGAATGGAGCAAAATGAGAATAAACATCCCGATATAATAATAGAGGAAGTCAGACCCGTCAGACAGGTCGAACCTGTCGGACGAGTCCGACTTTAGAGGAAATCAGTCGGGACTGAAACTATGGCGCTGCCGGTAATGGATGGCCGGGTCAGTCGGTGACTGTGAGGGCGGTGCCGGCGGAGTGGGCGGTCATTTCGGGAGCGTACTGGCTCTGGAGGGTGGCTATGCCCGAGGAGTAGGTGCCGGCATTGTTGACGTTCATCTCGTACTCTATGACGTACTGACCTTTGGGCATGCGGTCGATGAAGAGGTTGGTGGCCGCGTCGCGGTTCTCGAGGTAGAACACGAGGCCGTCGCAGTAGACGGGACGGGGTGTCTGGATTACCGGCTCGAACGTTGCGGCACGGTTGTCGACGAGGGTTACATAGTCCATGTCGCGCATCGACTTCATGACGAGACGTACTTTGACTACCTGTCCTACCGAGAATGTCTCGGCGGGAGCCCAGCCCTTGTCAGTGCGAACGAAAAGCTCCTTGCTTACCGACAACTCGGGGATGGAGTGTGCCTTGACATCTTTCATCACCTGCGTGGACTGCGATACGACAGCGCCCCATGCGGGACCCTCGGCGGTGCGGGTGATTTTCAGATTGCCCTTGGCATCGGGGATGGCTGCAATGACCTGACCGGTCAGGCGGTCCATGCGGTCAGCCTCAAGGCGCTTGCCGTCAACGGTGATGACAGCGTCGCCGGGACGGTTGAGCCATGACGAGCCGCATTGCAGTATGGCGGCCACGCAGGCCGAAGCGTCGACCGATGTGCCCCAGTCCTGCACAATCTTGTTGAGGATAAGCCACTGGCGTATCGGGTCGATTTCAGCGCAACCGGGCTCTATGGTGTTGAATGCCTGGAGGATGAAAGCGGTCTGGCCGACAGCGGTGAGCGAGCGCCAGCTGCTGCCGTCGACAGAATCCCACCACATACCGAGCTCGGGAGTCGAAACGGCGTATTCGCGGATTGAGGCGAGTATCTGACGGGCAACCTCCTTGTAATCATTGCGGTAGAGCATGAGGGCATCGGCGGCCTTGGCGGGAGTGGATGACTTCTTCCAGTCTTTAAGCGTACGCTGCACGGTGGCGTTGTAGGCCTTCTGCGCGCCGGTCGACATCGGGACGTCGCGATAGAGGGAGCGCACGTAGGTATAGTAGGAGTAATCGCTGTCGGGGTAGCGGGCATAATCCTTGGCTACCTCGGCATCGATATATTTCAGCGCTTTCTTCACCATGCCGTCGAGCTGCGAGGGACAGCAGCCCAACTGGCGGAGTTCGGCGAAGTTATTGAGGATAAGCATGGTCGCCCATTCGGAGGGACGGTCATAGTTGTCGGTCCATGACCAGCCGCCACCGTCGCGCTGCATTTTCTCAAGCTTTCTGACAGCCGACTTTATGCTGCTGTCAATCTCCTTGCTGTCAAAGAGCAGGGCGAGGCGCGATATGCGCTCCTCGTCGCTTTGGGCTTCCTGCACCCAGGGAGTGGCGGCGAGCACGAGCTGCTTGAGGTCGTCGTTGCGGTTGAGCATGGAGAGCATCTCCCCCTCCTTGCCCGAAGCAAGCCACTCCTTGAGGGCAGGCTCGACAGCGGGATTGAGGCTGAGCACGTAGCACGACACTGCCGCCGAGAATATCTGGGCCGATGCGGCGAGAGAGGTGGCGGCATCGTCGGAACGGAGTCCGGGGAGAGCCGAGACTACCTCCCATGTGGGATTCTCGCAGAAGGAGAGCGTTACCTTGGAATCGGCCGACTGTGCGGGAAGCTCGCGGGAGAGTTCCTTCTGGTCGGGAGCGAGATAGAATGTCGAAGCGTCGATGACAGGCTGTGACGATGAGAGGACGGGGAGCAGGGTCATCACGCCGTCGCTGTAGCTTTCGGTAGATGACTTGACGCGTACCATCATCGCGCCGGGCGTGGCGGGAGCGGGGAGCGAGAATTTCACTGTGGCCGACTGACGGGGAGCGATTTCCGAGTCGACAGACTGTGTGCCGACGATTTCGCCCGTGGCGGAATCAAGTATTTCAAAAGTCGTGGTCACGGAAGCGGGCGCGTCGGTGGAATTCATGACCGTGGCACGGATGTCGGCCACATCGCCGGTGCGGAGGAAACGGGGCATGTTGGGTTCGACCATGACAGGCTTCGACGCGATGGCTTCGCGCATGTCAAGTCCGGTAGCGAGAAGGTCGGTATAAGCCAGTGCGTTGAGCACCCAGGTAGTGTTGGCGTTTGGCACGGTGAAGGAGTATGTCAGGTTGCCGTCGGCATCGGTCGTGAGCATCGGAGAGAAGAACGCGAGCGGCACTTCGGCGGGACGGTATTGCTCCCGGACTTCTGCAACAGCGGCGGTACCGTAGGCTATAACCACACTCTCTTTAAGCGCTCCGTCTGTATTCTCGACAACGCCGGCAGCAGAACCGTAAAGTGCCTCCTTATGCTCGGACACAGCGCCTAAATCAGCAGCTTCCTCCTCAACTTCCTCAACGTACATTTCGTCCGTGACTCTCTCGGCTTTCATCATTCTCGGAGCGGAGCCACGAACTTTGAGCATATCGTACATGACCACGCCGTTGCGACCGTAACCGCTCCAGGACAGGCCGTAGAAGTTGAATGAGGGCACGCCTAATGAGGGAACCGTGAGCGACCTGACCGAAGATGAGAAGTCGTTGACGCCGAAACCGCGCAGATTGTTGTCAAGCGAGAGGCTTCCGATGTAGCCGGATGAGGGGCTGAATGTCCATGACTGCGTGGCAAGGTTGTCGAGAGCCTTGGAATACATGTCGAGAATGAGAGCGGCTCCGACACCTTTGCCCGCACCGTTAGTGACTTTTACGGTAACGGTTTCGTCGGCAAGCGGGTTGAGGCGGTCGCGCATGTGCTCGACTTTCACCTTGAGGGAAGCATCTGGATTGTCGACAGTGACCTTGAACATGCGGGACCACTCGGAGAAATTGTTGACCGTAGACAGGCGTACCGACATTTCGGCGAGCGAATCGGGTACGTTCACCGTCAGGCGGTTCATACCCTTGCGGGCGTCAATCCATTTCTGCTCGATAAGATTGGTTCCGCGGTACACAGTCATGAGCACATGGGGCTGTTCGGCCGGAATACCGTAGACGATTTCAGCCTTGCGGTCGGAGGCCTTGGCCTTGACCGCAGCGGAGGGAGCCCATATACCGTAAGCTACGGGACATGCCTTGTCGCCGGAATTATAGACGACAACGTCGGCTTCAACAGATTTGGCGTCTATGCCGACAGCACTGACTGTCAGGTCATAGCAGCCGGAACGGAGGTTGCTGAGGTCGGCCACGGCGAAACCGTTGCGGCTTACCGCGTCAAATTCATATTCCTTGCCATCTTTATCCTTGAATGTCAGATGCACGGGAGACTCAATCTTCTCGCCGAGAGGATTGAATACGGCTATGCCGAGGCGAGCGTCGTTGGCGGCAGGGAACCAGCCGTTGTCGTCGACGGAGATGTAGGCCTGCTTGCTCAGCGAGAAGTCATCGCGGCAGGAGCGGTTTTCACCTGAGGGGGAGGTAACGGTAAATGACACCTCATATCGTCCGCCGCGGAAGGGGGACTGATTGAGTACCTCTTTCGACAGCACCCAGCGGAAAGCGCCGTCGGCGTCGGTCGAAAGCGTGTCGGTATGGAATTTCACTGTGTTGCTTCTCCACCACACGCGCTGCATGCCCGAGAGGGTGGCTTCGACTACTGCGTTCTGCACGGGGAAACCGCTGTATGTGGCGGCTTTGCCGAGCACGGTGACTGAGCCGTCGGCGTCGTTGACTGTGACGCTGTCGACTTTAGCCTCGTAGGTAGGCAGTTTGTAGTCGCTTACCATTACGCTCTCGCTTGCAATCTGGCGTTTTGTGGCCGGATTCAGGATACCAATCATAAAGTATCCGGTCAGCCCTTCGTCAGGAAGTGTGAAGCGGGTGGAAGCACGGCCATAGTCGTCGGTGCGTATATCGACAGTGTCGACGGCCACGTAGTTGGGGTTGCGGAGTATGGCCTTCAGCTCGGTATTCTTCACGAGAGTACGGGTGTTGCCGGAGTAGTTGTAGGCCACGGCCACGAAATCGAGGGTGTCACCGGGGTGGTAGATGGCGAGAGATGTGCGAATGAATGCAGTCGTGGCGCTATTTTCGCCACGGTAATCGTAGAGATATTCGGTCATTCCGGCGCCGTAGCGGTCGTCGCCCTTTACGGCGTGGATGAATATGTTGCGGAGATTGCCTTTGTTGAGGTCGACGTAGCCGTCAGCTCCTGTCTCACGGGTGCGGAGCTTGACCGGGACGCCATTGTCGTAGCGGTAAGTGGTGACATCGGCACTGCCGACAGGGGCACCGTCGAGGCCGCTGACTGCGAATACGCGCAGCAGGCCGTTGCCATTTGTGCCGAGGAGCGCCATGTCTGAGCAGTAGACGGGCGTGTACCAGTCACGCTGTCCGGCTTTTTTGAGCGACGAGGTGAGTATGTATACACCGTATTCGTCGAGAGTCAGGGTCACTTCCTTTTTGTCGGTGAACGGAATCACGCCGTCGGATTTCACCGGAATGCGGGTCACGGGAGCCGACGCACAGTCTTTGAGGCTGTAGCGGCCGTCGTCGTAGCCGGGACGCGGATTTTTCACGCGGTAAACAAGCAGTTCGGTCGAGGCGACATTGCTCATGCTGACATCGACCTTAAACTCCTTGCCGCGGGCCACCTGAGCGGGGAACTGCAATCGGACGGAGGGTTGCGAAAGCTCGGCAAGGATATTTTTTACCGCGTTGATACGGAAGTAAGACGGATTGGAGGCTTCGAAATCCTTTAGGGCGTCGTAGAGAGCGGTTTTCTGTCCCGCACTCAGGGCATACAGGTTTTCGTCGATGAGGAATTCTACGGCGTAGGGGGTACTCTTGTTTTCTTCATACAGGCGCATGAGGGGGGTAGTCAGCTCTTCGCCGGCGTCATCTTCGTCAGAATCATCTTCAACTACGTAATCCTCAAGCATCTGGTAACGGGTAAGCAATGCGGCGACACGGGGAGCGCCCTGATTGGCGTCGACCCAGCGGTTGGCTATTTCGATTGCATCGCGCGAGGGCTTGGCGAGCACGTTGGGTACACGCAATCTGATGTCATAGAGGAATATGGGGGAGAGAACCTGAAGGGACTCGTCGGACAGTCCCGAAATGCCGTCGACGGCCTGCAACGATGCGAAGTCGAACAGCGTTGGGTAGAATATCGCGTCAGCCTTATCGCAGTCGATGACAGCGGAATAGTCGGTGATACGGGCTTTTTTGAGAGCGTCGGCGTGGGTGAGCGCGTGGTTGTAAAGCTCTACGATCCTGTCCTTGAACTCCTTTCCGCTCCAGAGGGTTATGTCGGAGCCGGGGGAGGCAAGTGCCGGGCGGCGGTTGAGATTGTAGCTGTCGCCGTCGTAGTATTGGGTATATATGTCGGCAAGAAGGAGGTCGAGAAGGGCGTGGGTGACAGCATCTTTCTCTTTGGCGGCAATACCCTCGATACGGTAGATTACCGAGGGTAGGGAGTCGGGGGAGATAGCGGTCTGCGCCAGTCCGGAACGAATAAGGGCATCGACTACGGCGGTGCCGTCACCGGCCTTGAGCGCCTTGTCGAGCATGGCGTCGGCATCCTTTATCACCTGCTTGGGATAGGCGAAGTCGGGGACGTCGTTTTTTGATTTCTGTGCACTCATAATTAGAGGAATAAATGCGGCTAAAATAAATAAGAAACGTTTTATCATAATGCAAAAGTTTTTATACGTTGGAATTAAGCAACTTCAGTCATACATAGGAGAAACGAAAGGTAATGATTATTTACAAAATATGACATGAGAAATATCAATAAGTTGCTGAATACCATGAAAATTTAACAATTTTTACGAAGAATGTGACATATTTATGTACAATGAATGGTTTGAGAGGAACGACGGTGTTACATGACTCAACATTCCGCGGTTGAAAACCGCGGCTACTACGCTAAGCATCCTACAAATCAAGCATATAGTAGTCGCGGTTTTTAACCGCGGTTTAAAATTAGAGTTCGGCAACATTATCTCGAGACAGATATATTCGGGGATTTTTATTATTTTTGCATATTATGGAGGATATGATTATGACAGTAGAGGAAATGATGCGGGAAGCACGGGGAAGGCTTGCCGCGGAGTATGGGGCGCGTGAGGCAGCGGCTATGGTTGACGAGATGATGCTGCGGATAAAGGGGTGGGACAAGACCGCTACCATAATTCACGGCAATGAGACGGTGACCGACTTTCTTAAAGGGCAGGTCGAGGCTACGGTCGGACGACTGCTCGATGGGGAACCGATACAGTATATTTTCGGGAAAGCGCATTTCTACGGGATGGATTTCAATGTGACTCCGGCTACGCTTATACCGCGGCCTGAGACGGCGCAGCTTGTCGATATGATTGTTGACCGCTACGGTAACGACAGCGACCTGCGTGTGCTCGATTTAGGTACCGGTTCGGGGTGCATCGCCATAGCCCTTGCGCGGCATCTGCCTTTCCCGAAGGAGGTTACAGCCGTCGACATTTCGGAGGAGGCCATTGAGGTGGCACGCAGCAACAGCGCGGGACTTAAGGTCAAAGTCAATTTTATTCAGGGCAATATGTTGGATACCGACGAGATGGTAGCCGCACTCGGAGAGAGGTATGACATCATTGTGAGCAATCCTCCGTATATCGCACAGCGTGAGGCGGCGGGAATGGAGCGGAATGTGCTTGAACATGAGCCGGCTACGGCGCTTTTCGTGCCGGACGATGACCCGCTGGTGTTCTATCGCGCCATTGCGGTGATTGCAGAAAAACGGCTTGACGATAAGGGCACGCTGTTTCTTGAAATCAATCCGTTGTTTTCCAAAGAGTTGGCCGCGATGCTGCGCGAACACGGATTTCAGGATGTCGACATTGAGAAAGACATGCAGAAAGCCGACCGTTTCATAATAGCCCGACGCTGAGTATGATGCAACGACGTAAACCGATATCGAAAGAGAATGCCACGGTGCGGCTGGAGTCGCTGTGTGCGCGTGCCGAGCATTGCACCTACGAGCTGATGACAAAACTGCGGGGATGGGGTATAACGGGCGATGTGGCTGAAGATATAATCAACGGGCTGATTGACAACCGCTTTGTCGACGACCTGCGGTTTGCGCGGTCGTTTGTGCGCGACCGCTACCGGTTTTCGGGCTACGGGCGCCGCAAGATAGCGATGGCTTTGGCTGCCAAGCGGATACCGCGCGACACCGTGGAGGAGGCGATGGAGGAGATTGACCCCGAGATATATTTCGGAAATCTGCGCCATCTTGTCGACCGTAAGGCCGCGGCACTCGACCTAAGCAGCTACGATGACCGCAACAAGCTGTACCGCTACGCAATAGGGCGCGGATATGAGAGCGACCTGACGGTGCGCGCCATCAAAATGTATATGACAGAAAACAGGGAGTGAGAATGCGTTTTACGGGGATAATACAGGGGTTGCTGAACCGGCTCGGAGAAGCGGTGTTTCCCGCGGTGTGTGAATGCTGCGGGCGCTCGCTTGTGGAGGGAGAGCGGCTGCTGTGCCTGCATTGCCTGTATGACATGCCTCGCACGGGCTATCACCGCGACAGTTTCAGCGAACTGCACAAGCGGCTGGCAGCCCCCGGATTACCGGTTGAGCGGGCGGCGGCGATGTTCCACTATATCAAGGAGAGCCCTTACGCACGACTGATACAGCATGCGAAATATAACGGGCGGCCGGCGATTGACCGTGAGCTTGCGCGAATGTTTGCCACGGAACTTGCCGCAGAAGGTTTCTTCGAGGGGATTGACATGATATTGCCCATACCTCTGCACCGGCTCAAACGGTGGCGCCGCGGATTCAACCAAAGCGAGGTGATAGCGGAGGGAATCAGCGATGTGACGGGGATAAAGTGCGGCGACAATCTGAAAGCACTCCCCCACTCTACCCAGACACGCAAGAATGCCGTGGAACGCGCGGCCAATATGGAGGGGAAGATTTTGGCCGTGCATGGCGAGGAACTTGCCGGGAAGCATGTGCTTGTGGTGGATGATGTGATTACCACGGGGGCGACTTTACTCGCCTCGGCAAAGGCTGTACTGGCCGGAGCAAACGGGGTGAAGGTCAGCGTGCTGACGCTGGCGGCATCGAAGCGGGGGTAAGGCTGTCAAGCCCGGGATAAATCGGGACTTATCGGGATTGCTCAGGATTAATCTTGATTTATCGGGATTAATCCTGATAAATCGGGGGGAATAGCGGTTGTCAGCCGAGGAGGATGTGCTCGGCCTTTATGCCGGTGGAGAGGAATACGGAGGCCATCGCGCTGAAGCGGTCGGCGCTTTCGGTGGTGAGGTAGCGGCAGCCGGCGTTGCGGGAGAGGCGGCGTTCCATTTCGGGATGACGGCGGAGATAGTCGGCAAGAGAAGCGCCTGTAATCTCACCCTGCAGGACGAGGGAGACGCCGCGCGGGATGTATTTGCGGATTTTGCCGAGAAGGAGGGGATAGTGGGTGCAGCCGAGTATGACGGTGTCAATCAACGGGTCGGCATCGAAAAGGCGTTCGATTTCCTGCTTCACGAAGTAATCGGCACCGGGGCTTGCGGACTCGCGGTTTTCGACAAGGGGAACCCACATCGGACATGCGTGGCCAGTAACGGCATAATCCGGATAAAGTTTGGCTACCTCCATGTCGTAGGAACGGCTGGCTATCGTGCCGGGTGTGCCGAATACGCCGATGTGGCCCGAACGGCTTATCTCGCCGAGTTTTTCGACCGTCGGACGAATTACGCCGAGCACACGGCGCGTGGGGTCGTCCATAGCGGGGAGGTCGTTCTGCTGAATTGTGCGCAATGCCTTTGCGGAAGCGGTATTGCAACCGAGGATTACCAGGGGGCATCCCTGCCCGAAAAGATATTGCACCGCCTCGAGAGTGAAGCGGTAGACAATCTCGAAAGAACGGACGCCGTAGGGCGCGCGGGCGTTGTCGCCAAGATATATGTAGTCATATTGCGGAAGAGCGGCGCGCAATCCCTCTAAAATGGTAAGGCCGCCATAGCCCGAGTCAAACACTCCGATAGCTCCCGATACAAGTTTATTTTCCATCTATTGACAATAACTTAAGCACCATTATTTACGGTAAAGTTAAGAAATTATATCTTTCAACGATATTTTTACAAATTATTTTCTCCGTTTTTATCCATTTCAATTTCGATATCCTCAATCTGCGGAAGGGATGATGCGACATCGGCAAACAGCTTTTCGGTCTCATACTGAGCTATTCCCATAGGTTGTGTGATACCCCGCAATGCGAATCGCGCCTTTTTATCACTTTTGGTTCTGCACAGCAACAAACCTATCGTAGGTTTATCTTCGGGCGATTTGACATATTCATCAACCGCTGAAATATAAAAATTAAGTTTGCTGACAAATTCAGGGATAAACTCCACTACCTTTAGCTCCACCACAACATAACAGTGCAGCTTCAAATGATACATGAGCAAATCAATATAATAATCATCGCCATCGACCGCGACATGATACTGCCGCCCGACAAAAGCAAATCCACGCCCCATTTCCAACAGAAAATCAGTCACTTTCGCTGCAAGCGACTTTTCTATTTCAAGTTCATTCTGCAATGCTACCGTTCCTATGAAACTGAAGCTATACGGATCCTTGAACGCATATTTCGCAAGATCAGACTGAAACGGTGGTAACGTATGTTCGAAATTGCTGACAGCTTTACCTTTGGCATCAATATACCTATTGGCTACCTGCGACATCATGACATCGCGGCTCCACCCGTTTGCAGCCGTTTCGAGAATATAAAAGGCCCTTGCAACGTCATCCTTGACTTTTGACATCAACGATATATGATGATACCAGGATATTTGTGCAAGCGGCACTTGCACAAATCCGTCAGCATCAATGTGCAGATTGGCGCGCAACAACGGGTCAACAGGCATATCGTCAAATTGTGCAAGCGACACCTGCACTATCGGATAATGAGGATAGGTTTTCGCAAATGCCCTCATATTCTTTAAATTACGCACTGAATACCCCCGGTCATCGGGAAAACGGCGAGAAAGGTCGGCTGAAAGACGATCAATAACCTGCGCACCCCACCCCAATACCTTTTGTTTTTCAAGAATATCATGTCCGATAGTCCAATAAAGGGATAGCATCTCAGCGTTTACTCCCATCACTGCATTGAATTTTCTTTTTTCAATAAGTGATTCAAGTTCTTTACGCCAATTTTCATATTCACCCTGAATATCAGAAAAATCTTTTTCGGGAATCAATCTGCCGTTCATAAGCATTCAGCTTTTTATTGGTTATCAATCACAAAATTAATCGAATATATTTAAGTAATTAAAAATTTGAGTAAATATTGCAGGCTTGTTTTCAGGTTTTCCATTGAATTGGTTGAAATTTACGGTTAGATTATTTAATTTTGTAGCAAGAAACATGAATGAATATGGAAAAAATAATTCTCACCGGCGACCGTCCCACCGGTAAACTGCATCTGGGACATTATGTAGGCTCGTTGCGACGTCGTGTCGAGCTTCAGAATTCAGGGGAGTTTGACAAGATTTTCGTCATGATTGCCGATGCGCAGGCGCTTACCGACAATGCCGACAATCCCGAAAAGGTGCGTCAGAATGTCATCGAGGTCGCTCTCGACTATCTTGCAGCAGGCATCGACCCTGAGAAAACGACAATCTTCATACAGTCGCAGGTGCCGGAACTGGCCGAGCTGGCGTTCTATTACATGAACCTTGTGACGGTGTCGCGCGTGCAGCGTAACCCGACGGTAAAGACGGAAATCAAAATGCGCAATTTCGAGCAGTCGATACCGGTAGGATTTTTCTGCTATCCGGTCAGCCAGGCGTCGGACATCACGGCGTTCCGCGCAACGACCGTGCCTGTCGGCGAGGACCAAGCTCCGATGATTGAGCTTACCCGCGAAATCGTGAACCGCTTCAACAATATCTACGGCGAGACTCTCGTGGAACCGGAAATACTGTTGCCCGACAACGAAGTGTGCATGCGATTGCCGGGTACCGACGGCAAAGCGAAGATGTCGAAGTCGCTCGGCAACTGCATCTATCTGTCGGACACTGCAAAAGAGGTGGCCAAGAAGGTGAAGAGCATGTATACCGACCCGCTGCACCTCAATATTGAGGATCCGGGACATCTCGAGGGTAACTGTCCGTTCATATATCTCGACGCGTTCTCCACTCCGGAGCATTTCGCGAAATACGCACCGCAATATGCAAGCCTCGACGAGATGAAAGAGCACTATACACGCGGCGGACTGGGCGACGGTACTGTCAAGAAGTTGCTTATCAATATCCTGGAGGAAACTCTGGCTCCGATACGTGAACGCCGCGCTCAGTTTGAGAATGACATTCCGATGGTGTACGATATACTCCACAAGGGTTCAATCAAGGCGCGCGAGGCTGCGGCCAAGACGCTTGACGACGTGCGCAGCGCGATGCGTATCAATTATTTCTCGGATATGGAGCTGATTAAAGCGCAGTCGGAGAAATATAGGAAATAAGAGGTTATAACGAGAGATTTGAGAGCTTCAGGACTTTGGTCGCTGAAGCTCTTTTTTTATTCCGCTTGCGCGTCATCACCCGGTAGGATTAGTAAGGTCGGCGGGAAGTTTTTGAGTGTTGAGCGGTGGGGGTGTGTATGAATTTGGCGCATTTTGATTTTTTGAGGGGTGTAATTTTGCGGTATACAAAATCAGTATGAATTATTAACCAATAAAATCGGAATGTGGTCATGAAGGAATTTTTGATGGAACATTTTTTTGAGCACGGGATGTGGATTGTGCTTACGTATGCGCTCGTTGTGGTGGCGATGGGCGTCGACCTGGTGACGGGTGTCAGGAAGTCGCGCAAGTCGGGGCAGGCTATAAATTCGCGCGGGTATAAACGCACGTGCCGGAAGGCTATGAATTATTTTCTGCCGATGATGTGCCTGTCGTGCATTGATGTTATCGCTTCGGCGGTGGCGGGACTGCCGGTGCTGACGATGGTGTACGGAGCGTACTGTGTGTTCTGCGAACTTAAGTCGGTAATGGAGACGACGCACGACAAGGAGGCGATACGCAACGATGTCAGGGAGCTGCTTGAACTTGGCGAAAATATCGGTGAACTGAGGGATATGATACGTAAACTTATAAAATAACAGGCCATGAGAAAGATTGACGAGATAATAGTACATTGCAGCGCCACACCGAGAGGGCGCGAGGTGAAAGCTGCGGAAATTGACCGCTGGCACCGCGAACGCGGGTTCAGATGCATAGGCTACCACTATGTGGTGGGACTTGACGGGAGGATTGAACGGGGACGACAGGAAAGCGAAACCGGCGCACACTGCATGGGGCACAACGCGCGGTCGATAGGCGTGTGCTATGTAGGCGGACTGTCGAGCGACGGCAAGGTGGCGCTTGACACGCGCACCGATGAGCAGCGCGTGGCGCTTACGGAGCTGATCATGGGGCTTAAGGAGCGTTATCCGGGGGCGAGGGTGTACGGCCATCGCGATTTTGCGAACAAGGAGTGCCCGTGCTTTGATGCGGGGAGGGAATTCGGAGAAGGATAAGTCGGACGAGTCAGACCGGTCGGACATGTCGGACGGGTCTGACTTTAGATGGCCGGAATAGAGAGGGGGTCAGGGATTTTTTTTAATCGGGAGGTTTTGTTATGAGATGGATTTTGATTGGATTGAGTGTCGGGACATGTCTTTGGGGTGCTGCGGGATGCAGGGCGAAGCATCAGGCGGCGGAGGCGGCAAGTGTTGAGATAAGGGATAAGGCTGCGGTGCGTGTGGAGAGGGATGTCAGCGTTGACGCCATGCTGGAGCGGATTGACAATATAGTGGTTGAACGGCCGGAGATTGTGATACATGACGACACGTCAGGGAGGACGGTCACTGTAAGGGGAGAACGGCTGGAGCGAGAAAGGCGGGACAACGCCGTGACGGAACAGACGGGACATTACAGTGCCGACAGCGCTACATCCGGCAGCCTGCACGCCACCTCCGACAGCAGTAGCAAGACGGAGGGGAAAAGCGGAATGAGTATGTGGTATATACCGGTTTTAGTGATTGCGGGGTGGCTGCTGACGCGGCTGAAAAAATCGGCGGAACGTTGATAAAAAGTGTGTATTATTGAATAAAATTGCAAAATAATGTTATACCTTTGTAATAGACTTTATTAATCTGCAACGGATGAAACTGAACAATCACAAAATATGGGTAGGAGCCAAGGACTATTTCTTCATTGTCTTCGGCATATTGCTTTACGGTCTTGGATTTTCGGCGTTCATAGCTCCTTTCGGTGTTATCACGGGAGGTATGGCAGGTGCCGGCCAGGTGGTATTTTACGCCACGGAAAAGATATTCGGATTCGGCGTTCCTGTCGCCGTCACGATGTATGTGCTCAATATCCTGCTTCTCGCAATCGCGTACCGTATTGTCGGGAAGACATTCGTCATCAGGACGATATTCGGAGTGACGGTGGTGTCGATTGCCATCGGTGTGCTGATGCCTCTGTTTCCCACGCCGTTGCTTGAGGGAGAGACGTTTATGAGTATCATCATCGGCTCGATGATGTGCGGTATCGGCCTGGGGCTTGCTTTCGTGCACAACGGTTCGACGGGCGGCACGGATATTGTGGCGGCCATCATGGCGAAGAAGACCAATGTATCGGTAGGCCGCACGATGCAGTATTGCGATTTCTGCATCATATCGTCGTCGCTCCTCATATTCGGTCTTGACGAAGGTATAGAGCGACTGGTCTACGGCTTTGTAGTACTCCTTGTAGTGTCGCTCATGGCCGACCAGACCATCAACACCAACCGCCAGGCGGTACAGTTCATCATATTCTCGCCCCACCACTGGGAGGAGATTGCCACTGCCATCAACAACGACGCCCACCGCGGCTGCACGGTGCTCAACGGCATGGGCTGGTACAGCAAGCAGGACGTGAAGGTGCTCCTTGTGATGTGCCGCAAGATTGAGTCAGTGACAATACACCGCATCATCAAGTCGATAGACAAGGATGCATTCATAACGCAGGCCAACGTAAACGGCGTATACGGTCAGGGATTCGACGAATTCAAACTCAAGATGCCGAAACCGAAGCCCGCACGCAACGTGCAGGATACAGCGGGGCGCAAATTGCAGGACGTCACTGACAAAACCACGCCATCGGGCCATCCGGAACGGCTGAGCTGATCACACACGCTGGAAAGCTATCAGTCATCAAAATTTTCGTACTCCGCCATCAACCGTTCTATATCCTCTTTCAATTGCGGGATATGACGTATCACTAATCCCCACAGGAATTCTGTCTCCACACTGTCATAACCGTGGATTATCCTGTTACGGGTGTTTATTATATCTCTTGCATTAGGAAATTGAAAAGACGGCTCTCTTTTCAATATGCGATTTATTGCTTCCCCCATTATCTCAGTCTTTCTTTCAACGGCACAGATTCTCAGTCCGTCTTTTTCAAAAAGATCAAACCGCTTGGGAAAATCAGCAAAAAAGCTCTCCAGTTCATTTATAGCGTCAAGTACATCCTGAAGATGCTTCAAAATATATTCATCAGCCATAAATCAACTGTTTTGTCCGGTTTAGATTACGTATAAAATATTTATTTTTCAAGCCCTTGGCCACTACAAGATCGACTTTGCGACCAAAAAGATTTTCCAAAGCGGTCTGAAAGTCAAAATAGTTAGCCACGTAATCCCACTTCTCATGGTCAGTCGTATCGAAGTCAACAAGCAAGTCGACATCGCTGTTATCGGTAAATCTATCTGTAAGGATGGAACCAAAAACAGAAAGCGACCTGACCCTATGCATGCGACAAAGGTCAAAAATACGCTGCAAATTCATTTCAATCAACTTCATACACTGATATTTAAGTAACTGCTTAAAATTATTTCCTACTAACCATTCTCATTATTTCAATATTCCGCCAAAGTCTTTTTTGCCACTTTCCACTTCCCGACATCAGTCCTATAACTCGCTACATTTCTTCTCATTGGAAAACGCCTAAAAAAACTTCCCAAACAATATCAAAATAAATTTGAACAGTTACTTATAGCGCAAAGATAATATATTTCCTAAATATTTAACGTTCCTGCGAGGAATTTCGTTGAAAATTGAATAAAACGTTTTCTCAAATTTTCAATAATATATATGGAAAAAATATCAGTGGCACGGCCTTTGGAGGTCGTGCCACTGAGTTCAAATATCAAAGTTATGATTAACGGATTACGTCAATTGGCGTTTTATTTGGCATCTTCCGTGCGAAGGTCGTGCTCTACTTCCTGCGCGGTGGCGAAGACACCTTCGATGTCGTCTTTGCTGCCTACCACGAGGCGCTCGTATTCGCGCAGACCTGTACCGGCGGGAATCAGGTGACCGCAGATTACGTTCTCCTTCATGCCCTCGAGGGTGTCGGTCTTGCCGTTGATGGCGGCTTCGTTGAGCACCTTGGTGGTTTCCTGAAAGGATGCGGCCGACATGAAGCTTGAGGTCTGGAGAGCGGCGCGGGTGATACCCTGGAGTATCTGCTCGGAAGTAGCGGGAACGGCATCACGCACTGTTACGGTGCGGAGGTCGCGGCGCTTGAGAGCGGAGTTCTCGTCGCGGAGCTTGCGCGCGGTGATAATCTGACCGGGCTGGAGAGTCTCGCTGTCGCCGGCGTCGGTGACGACTTTCTTGCCCCAGATACGGTCGTTCTCTTCCATGAAGTCGCGTTTGTCGACAATCTGCTGCTCGAGGAAGCATGTGTCGCCCGGATCGATGATGTTGACTTTGCGCATCATCTGGCGTACGATGACCTCGAAGTGCTTGTCGTTGATCTTCACACCCTGCATACGGTATACGTCCTGCACCTCGTTGACGATGTATTCCTGCACTGCGGTCGGACCCATGATGTTGAGGATGTCGGTCGGAGTGATGGCACCGTCGGAGAGTGGTGTACCGGCGCGCACGTAGTCGTTTTCCTGCACGAGAATCTGCTTCGACAGGGGCACGAGGTATTTCTTCTCCTCGCCGATTTTCGAGGTAACGGAGATTTCGCGGTTACCGCGTTTCACCTTGCCGAACTTGACCTCACCGTCGATTTCCGACACGATGGCGGGGTTAGACGGGTTGCGGGCCTCGAAGAGCTCGGTGACACGGGGAAGACCACCGGTGATATCGCCGGCACCACCTGCCGCGCGAGGTATCTTGACGAAGATTTCGCCGGTCTTGACATCGGCGCCTTCGTCGAGCATGAGGTGCGCGCCCACAGGGAGGGCGTAGGTCTTGAGGATAGTGCCGTCGCGGTCGACGATGTTGACTTCGGGCACTTTCGTACGGTCTTTCGACTCGATGATAATCTTTTCGTGGAGACCTGACTGCTCGTCGCGGTCGACACGGTATGTTACGTTTTCAACAAGGTTGGTGAACTGGAGCTTACCGGGAACTTCGCTGACGATGACGGCGTTGAAGGGGTCCCATTCGCAGATTACGTCGCCTTTCTTGATTTCGGCGCCATCCTTGAAGTAGAGTTTCGAACCGTAGGGAATGTTGGCCGAGGTGAGCATCATGCGGGTGTTGGGATCGATGATGCGCATTTCGGCAAGACGACCGATGACGACGTCGACTTTCTCGCCGTTGACACCGACTTCGTCGGTAGTCACGGTACGGAGCTCCTCGATTTCGAGCACACCGTTGTAGCGCGAAGTGAGGGTGGAGACGGCCGCGATGTTGGAGGCCACACCACCGACGTGGAATGTACGGAGTGTAAGCTGAGTACCGGGCTCACCGATTGACTGCGCGGCGATGACACCGACGGCTTCGCCCATCTGCACGAGACGGTTGTTGGCAAGGTTGCGGCCGTAGCACTTGGCGCAGACACCTTTCTTCGACTCGCAGGTGAGCACCGAGCGGATTTCCACCGACTCGATGGGCGACGCGTTGATGCGGTCGGCAGCAGCGTCGTTGATTTCCTCGCCGGCGGCTACGATGATTTCGCCTGTCAGCGGGTCGACTATATCGTGGACAGAAACACGGCCGAGGATACGTTCGCCGAGCGAAGCGACAACCTCGTCGTTGTTCTTGATTTCCTTGCATACGAGGCCGCGGAGCGTACCGCAGTCCTCTTCGTGGATGATGACGTCGTGGGCCACGTCGACGAGACGACGGGTGAGGTAACCTGCGTCGGCGGTCTTCAACGCGGTATCGGCAAGACCCTTACGGGCACCGTGGGTAGAGATGAAGTACTCGAGCACTGACAGACCCTCCTTGAAGTTTGCCAAAATCGGGTTCTCGATAATCTGACCTCCCTCTGCACCTGCTTTCTGCGGCTTGGCCATAAGACCACGCATACCGGCGAGCTGACGAATCTGGTCCTTCGAACCACGGGCACCCGAGTCAAGCATCATGAAGACTGAGTTGAAGCCCTGGTTGGCCTCGGTCATCTGCTTCATGAGGATGTCGGTAAGGCGCGAGTTGACGTGCGTCCAGATATCGATAATCTGGTTGTAGCGCTCGTTGTTGGTGATGAAACCCATAGAGTAGTTGTTCATCACTTCCTCCACCTGCGCGTAACCTTCGTTGACGATAGCTTCCTTCTCGGCGGGGATGATGACGTCGCCGAGGTTGAACGACAGGCCGCCCTTGAATGCCATCTTGTAACCGAGGTTCTTGATGTCGTCGAGGAACTGTGCCGAACGCGGGATACCGCATTTCTTGATTACCTTCGAAATGATGTTGCGCAATGATTTTTTCGAGAGGATTTCATTGACGTAGCCGATTTCCTCGGGCACGAACTGGTTGACGAGCACACGGCCTACGGAGGTGTTCTCGACGAGATGCTTGATTTTGTTGCCGTTCTCGTCGACGTCGTCGACCATCACCGACACGGGGGCGTGGAGCGTGACGCGGCCTTCGTTGTATGCTATTTCAGCCTCTTCGGGACCGTAGAACTTCAGGCCTTCGCCCTTGTCGCCCTTGCGGAGCTTGGTGATATAGTAGAGACCGAGCACCATGTCCTGCGAGGGCACGGTGATAGGTGCGCCGTTGGCGGGGTTGAGGATATTGTGTGCGCCGAGCATGAGCATCTGGGCTTCGAGGATAGCCTCGTTGCCGAGAGGCAAGTGGACTGCCATCTGGTCGCCGTCGAAGTCAGCGTTGAATGCCGTACATGCGAGCGGGTGGAGCTGGATGGCCTTGCCTTCGATGAGCTTGGGCTGGAATGCCTGGATACCGAGACGGTGAAGAGTCGGGGCACGGTTGAGCAGTACGGGGTGACCTTTCATCACGTGTTCCAGAATATCCCATACTTCGGGTTTCTTCTGGTCGACCATCTTCTTGGCGCTCTTTACAGTCTTGACAGAGCCGCGCTCGATGAGTTTGCGGATGATGAAGGGTTTGTAGAGCTCGGCGGCCATGTTCTTGGGTATACCACACTCGTGCATCTTAAGTTCCGGACCTACGACGATAACCGAACGGGCCGAGTAGTCGACACGCTTACCGAGAAGGTTCTGACGGAAACGTCCCTGCTTACCCTTGAGGCTGTCGCTCAATGATTTGAGAGGACGGTTGGCTTCGGTCTTGACGGCCGATGACTTGCGCGAGTTGTCGAGCAGCGAGTCGACGGCTTCCTGAAGCATGCGCTTCTCATTGCGGAGGATGACATCGGGAGCCTTGATTTCGATAAGGCGTTTCAGACGGTTGTTGCGTATGATTACACGACGGTAGAGGTCGTTGAGGTCGGAAGTGGCAAAACGTCCGCCGTCGAGGGGCACGAGGGGACGTAGCTCCGGCGGGATGACAGGCACAGCCTGGAGTATCATCCATTCGGGCTTGTTGCGACCGCGCGACGAACGGAATGATTCCACGACCTGGAGGCGCTTGAGGGCCTCGGTCTTGCGCTGCTGCGAGCCGTCCTTGGCTGCCTGGTCGCGCAGTTTATATGAAAGGCTGTCGAGGTCGAGACGCTGCAGGAGCATGAAAATGGCCTCGGCACCCATCTTGGCGACGAACTTGTCGGGGTCGTTGTCCTCGAGCTGCTGGTTGCCTTTGGGGAGCTTGTCGATGATATCGAAATATTCCTCTTCGGTAAGGAGGTCGTTAGTCTCCACGCCTTCCACAACGCCCGGCTGTACTACGACATAACGCTCGTAATATATGACTGCGTCGAGTTTCTTGGAAGGAAGACCGAGAAGGTAACCGATTTTATTGGGGAGCGAACGGAAATACCAGATATGAGCCACGGGAACCACGAGCTTGATGTGGCCCATGCGCTCGCGGCGCACTTTCTTTTCAGTCACTTCCACACCGCAACGGTCGCACACGATGCCTTTGTAGCGTATGCGCTTGTACTTGCCGCAATGGCACTCGTAGTCCTTTACGGGACCGAAGATGCGCTCGCAGAAAAGACCGTCACGCTCAGGCTTGTATGTACGGTAGTTGATGGTTTCGGGCTTCAGCACCTCGCCGCTCGAGTTTTCAAGTATCTCCTCGGGCGAAGCAAGGCCGATGGTTATCTTGGAAAATCCGGTTTTTGTTTTATTATCTTTTTTAAAAGCCATATTCTGTAAAAAAGCTGTTTATATTTTCTGAGGAAAGCCCGGCAGAATATCTCGGATATTCTGCCCGGCGTCTCTGATATGGTGATTGCTACTGTATGTCAGGGCATTATTGCTCGAGCTTAATGCTGAGGCCGAGGCCGCGGAGCTCGTGGAGCAATACGTTCAATGACTCGGGGATACCTGCCGGGGGCATGGGGTCGCCCTTGACTATGGCTTCGTAGGCTTTCGAACGGCCGGTGACGTCGTCACTCTTTATGGTCAGGATTTCCTGAAGTATGTGCGATGCGCCGAATGCCTCGAGCGCCCACACCTCCATCTCTCCGAAACGCTGACCGCCGAACTGGGCCTTACCGCCGAGAGGCTGCTGGGTGATGAGTGAGTACGGACCGATTGAACGGGCGTGCATCTTGTCCTCGACCATGTGGCCGAGCTTAAGCATGTAGATGACACCCACGGTGGCCGGCTGGTCGAAGCGTTCGCCGGTGCCGCCGTCGTAGAGGTAGGTCTTTCCGTAGCGGGGAAGGCCGGCCTTGTCAGTCCATTCGTTGAGGTCGTCGAGAGTGGCACCGTCGAAAATCGGGGTAGCGAACTTCTCGCCGAGCTCGCGTCCGGCCCATCCGAGTACGGTCTCGAATATCTGTCCGAGGTTCATACGCGAAGGCACACCCAGAGGGTTGAGGACGATGTCGACGGGAGTACCGTCGGCAAGGAACGGCATGTCTTCCTGACGCACGATACGCGACACGATACCTTTGTTACCGTGACGGCCTGCCATCTTGTCGCCGACGCTGATCTTACGCTTCTTGGCGATGTAGACCTTGGCCATCTGCATGATGCCCGAGGGAAGCTCGTCGCCTATCGAGATGTCGAATTTCTTGCGGCGCAGCTCTGCGTCGACTTCTTTCGACTTGCGCAGATAGTTGGCGATTGTCTGACGTATGAGGTCGTTGGTATGCTCGTCATCGGTCCAGTTGCTCAGGTTGATGGTATCATAGTCGATACCCTTGAGCACGGGAGCGGTGAATTTCTGATCCTTGGCGATGATGTCGGTGCCGAGGAAGTCCTTGATGCCGTTTGACTTGCGTTTGTCAGTGAGTTTCAGCAGCTTCGACACGAGAATATCTTTGAGCTTGCTGAGTTTCTCCTCGTATTCCTCGTCGAGTTTGGGAAGGAGCGCATTGGTGGCTTTGTTCTTCTTTGTCTTGACGGCGCGCGAGAAGAGGTTTGTGCCGATTACCACACCTTTGAGCGACGGAGATGCCTTGAGCGAAGCGTCCTTGACATCGCCGGCCTTGTCGCCGAAGATGGCGCGGAGAAGTTTCTCCTCGGGAGTGGGATCGGATTCGCCCTTAGGCGTGATTTTACCGATCATGATGTCGCCGGGCACGACGTGGGCACCGATACGTATGATACCGCGTTCGTCGAGGTCCTTGGTGGCGTCCTCGCTGAGGTTGGGGATGTCGGAAGTGAGTTCCTCCATGCCTCGTTTGGTCTCGCGCACTTCGAGCGAATACTCGTCGACGTGGACCGAAGTCAAGATATCTTCCTTGACCACGCGCTCGTTGAGCACGATGGCATCCTCGTAGTTGTAACCTTTCCAGGGCATGAACGCCACCTTGAGGTTGCGTCCGAGAGCGAGCTCGCCGTTTTCGGTAGAGTATCCCTCGGTGAGGATGTCGCCCTTCTTGACACGCTGTCCCTTCACGCAGATGGGACGTAGGTCGATAGTGGTGCTCTGGTTGGTCTTGCGGAACTTGGGTATTGAGTATTCCTTGACGGCGCTTTCAAATGCCACGAATTCCTGCTCTTCGGTGCGGTCGTAGCGGATGCGGATGCAGCGGGCGTCGACAAACTCGATTGTGCCCTCGCCTTCGGCGGTAATCTGCGTGCGGGAGTCGCGTATGAGCTGGCCTTCGAGACCGGTGCCGACAATCGGGCTTTCCGAACGCATCAGAGGTACTGCCTGGCGCATCATGTTCGAGCCCATGAGCGCGCGGTTGGCGTCGTCGTGCTCGAGGAAGGGGATGAGCGATGCAGCGATGGATGCTATCTGCGTGGGCGACACGTCCATAAGCTCAACCTCCTGCGGCGATACCACGGGGAAGTCGGCGTCAAGACGTGCTTTGACACGCTCGCGCACGAATGTTCCGTCCTCATTGAGGGGTGCGTTGCCCTGGGCAATCACTTTACCCTCTTCGATTTCGGCGGTGAGGTATACGACGTCGTCGTTGTTGAGGTTGACCTTGGCGTCCTTGACTTCGCGGTATGGGGTCTCGATGAATCCGAGGTCGTTGATTTTGGCGTAGACGCAAAGCGAGGAGATAAGACCGATATTGGGGCCTTCAGGGGTCTCGATCGGGCAAAGACGGCCGTAGTGGGTATAGTGCACGTCGCGCACCTCGAAGCCTGCGCGCTCACGCGACAGACCGCCGGGGCCGAGAGCCGACATACGGCGTTTGTGAGTCATTTCGGCCAACGGGTTCGTCTGGTCCATGAACTGCGACAGGGCGTTGGTGCCGAAGAATGTGTTGATGACCGACGAGATTGTCTTGGCGTTGATAAGGTCGATGGGCGTGAACACCTCGTTGTCGCGCACGTTCATGCGCTCGCGGATGGTGCGTGACATACGTGCCAGACCTACGCCGAACTGGTTGTAGAGCTGCTCGCCTACTGTGCGGACGCGACGGTTGCTCAGGTGGTCGATATCATCGACATCGGTCTTCGAGTTGATGAGCTCGATAAGATATTTGATGATTTCGATGATGTCTTCCTTGGTGAGGACCTTGACGTCCATCGGGGTGGTGAGGCCGAGTTTCTTGTTGATACGGTAACGGCCCACCTCGCCGAGGTCGTAACGCTTTTCTGAGAAGAAAAGGTTGGTGATGACCTCGCGTGCGCTGGCGTCATCCGGCGGCTCGGCGTTGCGCAGCTGGCGATAGATATATTGTATAGCCTCCTTTTCGGAGTTTGAAGTATCTTTCTGAAGTGTGTTGAATATAATCGAGTGGTCGGAAGTGTTGGCGTCCTCCTTGTGGAGAAGGATGTTCTGCACGCCGGCTTCGAGGATGGCGTCGATATGCTCTTCCTCGAGCACAGTCTCGCGGTCGATAACGACATCGTTGCGCTCGATCGACACAACCTCGCCGGTATCCTCGTCGACGAAGTCCTCTACCCAGGTGCGGAGCACACGGGCGGCGAGCTTGCGGCCGACAGCCTTCTTGAGGTTGGTCTTGTTGACCTTGATTTCCTCGGCAAGACCGAATATCTCGATTATGTCTTTGTCGCTTTCCAGACCGATTGCACGCAAAAGAGTGGTGACGGGCAATTTCTTCTTACGGTCGATGTAAGCGTACATCACGTTATTGATGTCAGTGGCAAACTCAATCCATGAGCCACGGAAAGGAATGATACGCGCCGAGTAGAGTTTCGTGCCGTTGGCGTGGGTGCTCTGACCGAAGAACACGCCGGGCGAACGATGCAACTGCGACACGACCACACGCTCCGCCCCGTTGATGACAAACGTGCCTTTCTCCGTCATATAGGGAATCGGCCCGAGATATACATCCTGGATAACCGTAGCGAAATCCTCATGGTCAGGATCGGTACAGTATAATTTCAACTTGGCTTTCAAGGGAACGCTGTACGTAAGGCCGCGGTCGAGACACTCCTCGATAGTGTAGCGTGGAGGGTCGATATAATAGTCCAAAAACTCAAGAACGAAATTGTTGCGAGTGTCGGCTATCGGGAAATTTTCCGCAAAAACCTTGTAAAGCCCCTCGTTATTTCTTTTTTCCGGCGCAGTCTCCAGCTGGAGGAAGTCGCGGAATGATTTCAATTGCACCTCCAGAAAGTCAGGATAAGGGAGCTGATTCTTTACGGTTGCAAAATTTATACGGGGTTTTTCTTGTGAAACTGACATCTAATAAATATTGCGTAGATTAGTGAACTTGAATTAATAATGAACACAATAAGGTTAAGAATCATCTTACGATGACTCTTAACCTAATCGCCTGAATATCAGGCAATATTATTTCAGTTCAACTTCAGCACCAGCCTCTTCAAGTTGTTTCTTGAGGCCTTCGGCGTCTGCTTTAGAGATACCTTCCTTAACTACAGAAGGAGCACCGTCTACCAATTCTTTAGCTTCTTTCAAGCCAAGACCGGTGAGTTCTTTAACGAGTTTAACAACACCGAGTTTGCTTGCGCCGGCGTTCTTAAGAACTACGTCAAAAGCTGTTTTCTCTTCAGCAGCGGGTGCGCCTGCTGCGGGACCGGCTGCTACTGCTACTGCAGCTGCTGCAGGTTCGATACCGTACTCTTCTTTGAGAATCTGAGCAAGTTCGTTTACTTCCTTTACTGAGAGGTTAACTAATTGTTCTGCAAAAGCTTTCAAATCTGCCATTTTTGTATGATTTAATTTGTTTGTTTTCTTTTTTATTACTCTTTGTTTGATAATGTCTCAAGGATACCGTGAAGCTTGCCGCCACCCGACTGAAGGGCAGAAACAACGTTCTTGGCAGGCGATTGCAGCAACGTGATGACGTCGCCGATGAGCTCGTTCTTGCTCTTGATTTTCGAAAGAGTATCGAGCTGGTCCTCACCTACGTAGATAGTTTCCTCTACATAAGCCGCTTTGAGGCGGGGAAGGGGTTGGTCCTTTTTCTGCATCTTCTTGAGGAGCTTGGCCGGCGCGTTGCCCGTGTTGGAGCAAAGCAGCGAAGTCGAGCCGTGAAGCACAGAATAAATTTCGCTGAAGTCGAAATCAATGCTCTCCAAAGCTTTGTGAAGCAAAGTGTTCTTTACAACGACGAGTTTGATGTCGTCCTGGAAACAAGCTTTGCGCAGTTCGCTTGTAGCCTCAGCGTCGAGTCCTGCAGTTTCTGCAAGATAGAAGCAACTGTAGCTGTTGAGAGTCTCTTTGATTTGGTCAATTATGATTGCTTTATCTTCCTTTTTCATTTCTTGGTCTCGTTAAATGGATTAAACGTCAATGCTCTTGGTGTCAATCTTTACACCGGGACTCATTGTGCTCGAAAGATAAACGCTCTTGATATATGTACCCTTGGCTGCGGCGGGTTTGAGCTTGATAAGAGTGTTGATGAACTCGCGGGCATTGTCTTTCATCTGCTCGGCGGTAAATGACACCTTACCAATCGAAGAGTGAACGATACCGTTCTTGTCGACCTTGAAGTCGATTTTACCCTTCTTTACTTCCTCCACAGCTTTTGCTACGTCAACAGTCACTGTACCGCTCTTGGGGTTAGGCATAAGGCCGCGGGGACCGAGAACTCGGGCCACAGCACCGATTTTACCCATAACTGCGGGCTGCGCGATGATAACATCGACATCAAGCCAGCCACCCTTAATCTTGTCGATATACTCTTCAAGACCTACATAGTCGGCACCTGCTGCGGTTGCAGCGGCCTCAGCATCGGGATTGCAAAGTACAAGCACTTTGACCTGTTTGCCGGTTCCGTGGGGAAGTGTTACAACGCCACGTACCATTTGATTGGCCTTTCGGGGATCTACGCCAAGACGCACGTCGATATCAAGTGAGGCATCGAATTTGGTATAGGTGATTTCCTTTACCTTCTCTGCCGCTTCCGCAAGTGTGTACGCCTTCCCAGCTTCAATCTTCTCTAAAGCCAACTTTTGATTCTTTGTAAGTTTACCCATGTCAATTGAAGTTTATTAGTTATTTTCAGGGAACGCCCCTTTTACGGTGATACCCATGCTTCTGGCTGTTCCGGCAACCATCTTCATCGCAGACTCTACCGTGAAGCAATTCAAATCAGGCATTTTATCTTCAGCAATCGCTTTCACCTGCTCCCAAGTGATTTCAGCAACCTTTGTACGGTTAGGCTGAGCAGAACCGCTCTTCTTCTTGGAGGCTTCCAGCAACTGGATAGCCACAGGAGGGGTCTTTACAACGAAGTCAAAGCTCTTGTCGGTGTAGTAAGTGATTACTACAGGAAGCACTTTGCCTGCCTTGTCCTGGGTGCGGGCATTGAATTGCTTGCAAAACTCCATGATATTGATGCCCTTCGAACCCAAGGCGGGACCTACTGGCGGCGATGGATTTGCTGCTCCACCTTTAATCTGCAATTTGATCTGTCCAGCAATTTCTTTAGCCATTTCTAATTACTATTTTAATTTGTTTGTTTGGTGCATGTCTCGCTACGGGGTTTCATGTTCGTAACCACATTACGCCTCTCGCAATTCACGCTCTACCTGCGAATTTTCCAACTCCAACGGAGTCTTCCTGCCAAAAATCTTTACCTCTACCTTCAGTTTTTTCTTTTCGGGATAGACATCGATGATTTCGCCGATGAAACCGGTGAACGGGCCATAGTTCACCTTGACGCTTTCGCCTACCATGTAGTCGTTCACGCCATCTTCGGGAACTTCATTGAGGTCGTCGGCAGTGCCGAGCATACGCATCACCTCGCTCTCGCGAAGTGCTTCGGGCTTGGCATCCTTGCCTCTTCCCTTAAGGAAGTCAATGACATTGGTTGTGTTACGCAGTGTGTGCATAACTTCACCCTGAAGGTCAGCCTCAACAAAAACATAACCGGAATAAAGGTTCTTTTCTTTAATCACCTTCTTCCCGTTACGCACAGTGAGCACCTTTTCAGTGGGTATCAACACTTGAAACAGATAGTTGCCAAGGTCGGTGTTGCGCATCTGGGCGTCAAGCACCTCTTTTACCTTCGCTTCCTTTCCTGAAATGGCACGCAATACGTACCATGCCTTCTTAGATTCTGCCATCAGTCAATACACATTCAGTGGTTAGCTGGGATAAACGAATCCCGTTAAATGTTGCCATACAAAGTCAATCAAAAAGATTATCAAAGCGATAATCACGGAAGCAATCATGACGATGCATGCGCTCTTTATCAACTGCTTTCTGGTAGGCCAAGAAGTCTTATACCGAAGCTCGGCATACGACTCCTCTATATTCGTAAGTAGTTTTAATTTTTTCATTTTAAAAATTTTAGCACGGGAAGAGAGGCTCGAACTCCCGACACCTGGTTTTGGAGACCAGTGCTCTACCGACTGAGCTATTCCCGTGTATAAAAGTCAGGTTCTCAACTACATTTGGTTCTCATCGGGAACCTGACTTATGTTTTATTTCTTACGTCTTATCCCTAAGGTATTACTCAAGGATTTCAGTAATCTGACCTGAACCTACGGTACGGCCACCTTCGCGGATAGCGAAACGGAGACCCTGGTCGCAAGCTACCGGGTTGATGAGCTCAACGTTGATTTCAACGTGGTCACCGGGCATTACCATTTCTACACCTTCGGGAAGAGTGATTTCGCCGGTTACGTCGAGCGTACGGATGTAGAACTGGGGACGGTAGTGGTTGTGGAACGGAGTGTGACGGCCACCTTCTTCTTTCTTCAGGATATAAACCGAAGCTTTGAATTTGCTGTGAGGTTTAACAACTCCGGGGTGGCAGATTACCATACCACGTTTGATTTCTTTCTTGTCGATACCGCGGAGGAGAAGACCTACGTTATCGCCGGCTTCGCCCTGGTCGAGAAGTTTGCGGAACATTTCGACACCGGTAACGGTTGACTTCATGTCAGCGCCAAGACCCATGATCTGAACCTCATCACCTACTTTTACGACACCAGTCTCGATACGGCCGGTAGCAACGGTACCACGACCGGTGATTGAGAAGACATCCTCAACAGGCATAAGGAAGGGTTTATCAACGTCACGGGGAGGCAGGGGAATCCAATTGTCAACTGCTTCCATAAGCTCCATAACTTTAGCTTCCCATTCGGGTTCGCCGTTAAGGGCACCAAGAGCAGAGCCACGGATGATAGGAGTGTTGTCTCCGTCATATTCGTAAGCTGAGAGAAGTTCACGCATCTCCATTTCAACGAGTTCAAGCATCTCTTCGTCGTCAACCATATCGCATTTGTTAAGGAACACAACGATACGGGGAACGTTCACCTGACGGGCGAGAAGGATGTGCTCACGAGTCTGGGGCATGGGACCATCGGTAGCAGCAACTACGATGATAGCACCGTCCATCTGAGCAGCACCGGTAACCATATTCTTAACGTAGTCAGCGTGTCCGGGGCAGTCTACGTGAGCATAGTGGCGGTTAGCGGTTTCATACTCAACGTGCGAAGTATTGATAGTAATACCACGCTCTTTTTCCTCGGGAGCGTTGTCGATCTGGTCGAACGACTTAACCTCTGACAGACCATTCTTTGCAAGAACTGTAGTGATAGCCGCAGTCAAAGTGGTTTTACCGTGGTCAACGTGACCGATGGTACCGATGTTAACATGCGGTTTGGTTCTTTCGAATTTCTCTTTAGCCATAACTTTGCTATTTATTTGATTAAATGATTAACTTTCAACAAGTAGCCACGATACCGCGGGACGCTATCGAGGCTTTAAATTTTTGAATTTTAGAGCCGATGGCGGGATTTGAACCCGCGACCTCTTCCTTACCAAGGAAGTGCTCTACCCCTGAGCTACATTGGCAAACAATTGAATTTTGAGCGGAAGACGAGGCTCAAACTCGCGACCCTCAGCTTGGAAGGCTGATGCTCTATCAACTGAGCTACTTCCGCAACTTTAAAGTGGGCGAAGATGGATTCGAACCACCGAAGGTATAAACCAGCAGATTTACAGTCTGCCCCATTTGGCCACTCTGGTATTCGCCCTTTCACAAACCCGGTCGAATCCGCGCTCTCCGTTTCGGCATCCGCTAACGCATGCCGGGACTTTCAGCGAACTTTTTTTCGACTTGGTGTCTGTTCCATTCTTGAGCCTCTTGTCGGATTCGAACCAACGACCCCGAGATTACAAATCACGTGCTCTGGCCAACTGAGCTAAAGAGGCAACTTTCAATTTTCTCTTGCATCGTGCGCCTTGTTTCGGACTCAAATGCGGTTGCAAAGTTACGCAAAGTTTTTAAATCACCAAACTTTTCCAAATTATTTTTTCCGCTTTTTGCGTTTTTTTGTTATTTCGGCTCCTCATAGCGTCCAAAAAGACCCTGAAATGAGGCAAAATACAGCGACCTCCCCCACGGCCGCACTTTTTTTTCACAGCAGCCTCACGCCATACCCGAAGCCTGCAAATTCCAAAAATTCCCGCTGCGCATGTTAAAAACATTGATGAAAATTGTTTGATATGCAATTTTCATTACCTTTGCACCGCGCTTACCGCGCAAGCTATTACATTAATTAATAACACGACTGCCCATGAATAACATCTCTCCGAAGTTACTCACGGCAGTTTTTTATTTTTTTGCAGACAATGATTCTACAATGCGGCATATTATTTGCCTTCCTCGCCGCCGGCGAGCTTATCGTGACGGCCACCGCCATTCCGGTGCCGTCGAGCATCATAGGAATGCTGCTGCTTACGGCTGCCCTCAAGGCGCGTGTCATACGCGTCGAACAGGTCGACCGCATCTCCGACTTCCTTGTACGCAATCTCGGATTTTTCTTCGTGCCCGCTGGAGTCGGGCTGATGAAATGCCTCGGCATCATCAAAGGCGAGCTGCTCCCCATCATGATTGCCACAGTAGCGAGCACATTCGCCATCATAGCCGTCACCGGCTGGGTACACCAGTATACCCGACGCATCACATCAGGCTCCGCACGACGCGCCGCCAACTCACCAATCAGACACGGACATGGAACTGCTGACTAACAAATATTTCCTCATAGCGCTGACATTCTGCGTGTTTGTCGGCTCGCAGGCGCTACAAAAGCGCACCGGCATCAAACTGCTCAATCCCATACTCATATCTATCGCCGTACTGATATGCATCCTCACGGGGGCGGGCATCGACTACGAGACCTACTCCGAAGGGGGCGAATACATAGACTTCTGGCTCAAGCCGGCCGTCGTGGCGCTCGGCGTCCCCCTCTACCGCCAGCTCGAGTCAATAAAGAAACAGATGCTGCCGCTTCTCGCCGCCGAACTGGCGGGATGCGTGGCAGGAATAGTATCGGTAGTGCTCGTGGCCGACCTGCTCGGAGCCTCGCGCGAGGTCATCATGTCGCTTGCGCCCAAAGCCGTCACCACGCCCATAGCCATGGAAATATCATCGGCTACCGGAGGCATACCGTCGCTGACGGCCGCCGTGGTGGTGTGCACCGGCATATTCGGCGGCATGGCAGGCTTCCAGATGGTCAAGATGAGCCGTGTGCGCAGCCAGATAGCCACCGGGCTGTCAATCGGCACCGCCGCCCACGCCGTAGGCACCTCCGCCGCCATGGAACGAAGCGAACGCTACGGCGCCTTCTCCTCGCTCGGCCTCACCCTCAATGGCCTCCTCACCGCCCTGCTCGCCCCCTTCATTCTCAGCATACTCGGCTATTGCTGATAATTTTTCATGCCGTATTTTTTACCCGAACACATTTTTCTGTATATTTGCATATCTAATATACAACGCATACAACGATTTTTCAATTTATACCCATGAATACGACCATACAACCGCGCCTCGATGCGCTCCGCAGCCACATGAAAGCCAACGGCATCTACGCCACAGTCATCCCACAGATCGACCCCCATCAGAGCGAATACCTCGCCGACCACTGGCAGGCACGCCGCTATATGTCGGGCTTCACAGGCTCGGCCGGCGACCTTGTGGTGACTCTCGACAAGGCACTTCTATGGACCGACTCGCGATATTTCATCCAGGCGGCACGCCAGCTCGATGGCACCGGAATAGTGCTGATGAAGGACGGACTGGCCGAGACCCCCTCGATAGCGCAATGGCTTGGAGCCAACGTCCCCGCCGGACAATACGTAGGCATCGACGGCATGCTCTTCTCCCACGCGGCCGTCAGCGCCCTCGCCCAAAGTCTGGCAGCGCACAACGTGGAACTCCTTACCGACTTCGACCCCGTCGACGGCATCTGGGCCGACCGCCCCGCCCTGCCCCAGGACAAGATTTTCATTCACGACATCAAATATGCCGGTCAGGCAGCTTCGGAAAAGATTGACGCCGTTATCGACAGCCTCAGGTCACGCAACCTCGACGCCATCCTCATCTCGGCGCTCGACGAGATAGCGTGGACGCTCAACATACGCGGCACCGATGTCACCTGCAACCCCGTGGCCACATCCTTCCTATTTATCTCCCCCAAAGGGTCTACCCTTTTCATCGACCCGGCCAAGACCGACGATGATGTCATCGCATATCTCCGCGAGGCCGGTGTAGCTACCGCGCCCTACACCTCGATACTCGATTTCCTCTCCACGCTCGCACCGCATAAAGTGCTTGTCGACGAAGCCCGCACCGCCGAACGCATCTGCTCGGCACTCGGCTCCAACCGTCGCAACGGCGCGTCGCCCATACCGATGCTCAAAGGCTGCAAGAACAAGATACAGATCGAGGGCACTCGTTCGGCAATGGAACGCGACGGCGCCGCGCTCGTGAAATCGTTTATCGAAATCGAAAAACGCCTTGCCGCCGGCGAACCCATCACCGAAATCACCGTAGCCGACATACTGCAGAAACACCGTTCGGCACAGCCGCTTTACTTCGACCTCAGCTTCGACACCATCGCCGGCTATGCCGCCCACGGCGCCATCGTGCACTACTCGGCCACCAAAGAGAGCGACGCCACCCTGCACCCCGCCGGATTGCTTCTCGTCGACTCAGGCGCCCAATATCTCGACGGCACTACCGACATCACCCGCACCATAGCGCTCGGCACGCCCACCGCACAGGAGAAGAGCGACTTCACCCTCGTGATGAAAGGCCACATAGCGCTCGGCACAGCCATATTCCCCGAAGGCACACGCGGCGCGCAGCTCGACGCTCTCGCACGCCAGTTCCTCTGGAAGCACGGCCTCAGCTATCTCCACGGCACGGGTCACGGCGTCGGCCACTTTCTCAACGTGCACGAAGGTCCGCAAAGCATTCGCCTCAACGAGAACCCCACACCCCTCACTCCGGGCATGATTACCTCCAACGAGCCCGGCGTGTACCGCGAAGGTGTCCACGGCATCCGCTGCGAGAACCTCGTGCTGACAGTGCAGGCGTTCACCACCGAGTTCGGCCGGTTCCTCAAGTTTGAGACCCTCACACTCTTCCCCTTCGACCGCAAGCTGTTCGAGCTGTCGATGATGACACCCGACGAAATCCGCTGGGTCAACGAATACCATGCGACAGTCTACGCCCGCCTCGCTCCGCTGCTCACCACCGACGAGCAGGAATGGCTGCGCGAACGCACCCTGCCGCTTTGAGCAATTCATAATGCATAATTCATAATTATAGTCTGAATTCATAATTATAATTATAGTCAGACGGGTCGGACAGGTCTGACATGTCCGACCCGTCCGACCAATTCAAAATTACACACTCAAAATTCAAAATTACACTTATGGCATTAATAGTACCGGTACGCGGATTTACGCCTCAGATCGGAGAAAATTGTTTCCTGGCCGAAAACGCCACCATAGTCGGCGACGTGGTCATGGGCAATGACTGCTCCGTATGGTTCAACACCGTAATACGCGGCGACGTCAACTCCATACGCATCGGCGACTGCGTCAACATACAGGACGGCTCGGTGCTCCACACACTCTATCAGAAATCGACAATCGAAATCGGCAATCACGTATCAATCGGCCACAACGTGGTAATCCACGGAGCCAAAATCCATGACTATGCCCTCATAGGCATGGGCGCCGTGGTGATGGACGATGCCGAAGTGGGCGAGGGCGCCCTCGTGGCCGCCGGCTCCGTAGTGCTGTCGCGCACCAAAATCGGCCCCAACGAGCTGTGGGGAGGTGCCCCGGCCAAATTCATCAAAATGGTAGAACCCGAAAAAGCCCGCGAAATGAACATCAAGATAGCCCACAACTACCTGATGTACTCCTCCTGGTATTCCACCCCCGACATCGACCCCACAAAAGAATAACCGACTTAAAACGCCTGAAGCCCCTATCCCTCTCCAACGGACTAAAGTCCGCTCACAGAACCAAAATACAAGGCCACAAAAAAAGAGTCAACCTTTTGGTGCAGGCACAAACCATTTGATCCTGTTAAACCACCTAGTCCTGTTAAACCATTTGGTTCTGTGAGCAAACTTCAGTTTGCTCCACCTTAATTCCATTTACCTCCTCCGATGCCAAACTCCCGACATAGTTATAACCGAAGATGCAAAGGCCACGACTACCGAAGCCGCTGCATCTACATGATAACCATGCTGAAATCGGCGGAAGCCCCTGTTTTTTCATCAATCACAGCCGACCCCACGTCGGCAAAGGCACGCCCTTTAGTTGAGCTTCATCCTGCCGGCAAAATAATATATGAATGCCTCAAAAAACTGCCTGACAACTACCCTGCCATCCGCATCCTGCGATATATAGCGATGCCCGACCATATTCATTTTGAAATTTTTGTCACGGAAAAGACAGAAATGCCGCTGGGATTAATTGTCGCCGCGTTCAAATCAGCCTGTACCAAAAGATACCGGGAGCAATACCCTCAATCCACCCTTGCAATAAAAGGCATCCCGATGTTTCAGAATGGCTTTAATGATAAGATTGCTTTTCGTGCCGGAGCCAAAGACGCTTTCTATAATTATATCGCCGACAATCCTCGGAGATACCTTATAAAAAAACTTTACCCCGACTACTTTTACCATAAATTGCAAATAACAGTCAATGGAAGGAAATGCGGCCTTTACGGCAATATCTTTCTACTTGACCACCCCGTCAAATCTTTTGTAAAGATAAGCAGGATAAGAAGTCGTACGCCGGACCTTGATGCAAAAATCAAAATGTGGGAGGAAACAATTCGTTGCGGCGGAGTTCTTGTATCGCCGTTTATCAATCCCGACGAAAAGCACTACCGTGACGCAGCCATCAATAACGGCAACGGCATAATCCTTATCGTAGATTACTGCTTCTCCGACAGGACAAAGCCCTACAAAGAGCTGTTTGACATCTGCTCGAAAGGGTGCCTGCTGATAGTCAGCACCGAGCAGTACCCGACTCCGCCCAAACTAATGAACTACCTCCACGCCCAGGAACTGAATGCAATAGCTTCCCATATATCACAACTCGCTCCCGGCGCCGCTCAAATCAGCCGACGCTGACCGATTATTGCCGCTGACCTCCGCCATAGCACCGGTTTGAACAACCCGATTGGTTCCGCGAGCAAACTTCAGTTTGCCTCACATCTATTATCTTTTGATTATTGGCTATTATTTTGTATTTTTGCCACATAAAAGTGAAAAAGAGCATCTTATAATACCTAAGCTCATGGGGGTCGATATTCAGTTTTCTCAATCATATCATTGGCTGAATTCATGGATTTTAGCCAATGTGATTCAGCTTGCCACCCAGGACTTTTGTGAGCGGTTTGTGGATTACCGCATGGATCCGGGGCGTCGTTTATACGATCAGATGGTGATGGCGGCAAGGTGTGGAGTGGCCAATATCGCGGAAGGCTCGGCCCGGCATTCTACATCAACAGAGACTGAAATGCGGTTGCTGGATGTAGCGAGAGCGAGTTTCGACGAGCTGCAGGGCGACATATTTAATTTTCTTCTTCGAAAAAAGGCTGATGTATGGGCTATCGGGCACCCCGAACGCGAAGCAATCTAGCAGATGAGGCTCGATACACCTCAATACACCAACAGTTACCTGCACGACGCAGCCAGACATATACTTGTACAGAAACAGAAATTCGACCGTTGGCTTGAAAATGACAACCCCGAGATAGTCGCCAATGCATTGCTGGTACTATGTCTCAGGGAAAACAGGATGCTTCAGTCTCAGATGCAACACCAACTTGAGAGCTACCGGCAAAAGGGCGGCTTCACGGAAAACATGACCGAGGAGAGACTTGAAGCACGAAAAGCCCAAGCCTCATCAGGCGGCACTCCGACCTGTCCGAAATGCGGGAAGCCAATGTTCAAGAGGACGCAGAAGAAGGGACAGATGCAAGGACGGGAATTCTGGGGTTGCAGCGATTTTCCCAAATGCAACGGCATCCGTCCGATAAATCATGATTAACCAATGTTTATCGGGATTTATCAAGCTTAATCCCGATTAGTCTCGATTAATCGAGACTATCCCCCCGATTAATCGGGATTACTACTGTTAAATCGGGTTTTGTCTCGATTTATCCCGATTTTTTGTTATCTTTGCAGACAGTATGGGACGATTACTCTCTATTGATTACGGTCGGCGTCGCTGCGGTATCGCGGTGACCGACACTTTGCGCATTGTCGCGTCGGGACTGACTACGGTCGACACCCCGAAACTCGTGGAATTTGTCAAGGGCTACGTGTCACGCGAGCCTGTCGACACCATCATTGTGGGATACCCCACCACGATGCGCGGCGAGGAGTCCGACTCCATGCGCTATATCCGTCCGGGCATCGGACAGCTGCGCAAGGCGCTCCCGGAGATGGAAATAATATTTTTCGACGAGCGCTTCACCTCCGCCATAGCCCACCGCGCCATGATTGACGGCGGCATGAAGAAGATGGCGCGCCGCGACAAGGCAATCGTCGACGAAATATCCGCCACAATCATACTCAACGACTACCTCGAGAGCCGGCAGTACAACCGGTGAGCGGTCATCTAACGAATCACAAAAACATAAACAACAATATGAATCTTCCGGTATATCTCTACGGCCACCCGGTGCTTCGCGAAATCGCTGACGACGTGACGCCCGACTATCCCGGCCTCAAAACTCTCATCGCCGACATGTTCGAGACGATGTACACCTCAGAAGGTGTCGGTCTCGCCGCTCCCCAGATAGGCAAAAGCATACGCCTCGTGGTCATCGACGCCGACCCCGTGGCCGAATCGTTTCCCGACTGCGCAGGCAAGAAAATGGTACTCATCAACCCCGAAATCGAAGTGCTCGACGGCGACAAAGTCAACCGCGCCGAAGGATGCCTCAGCCTCCCCGGACTCTCAGAGGACGTAAAGCGCGTCGAGAACATACGCCTCAACTGGCTTGACGAAAATTTCGAGGAACATGAGGAAATCATCACCGGTTTCCTCGCCCGCATCGTGCAGCACGAGTGCGACCACCTCGAGGGTATGGTCTACATCGACCACATCTCCCCGATACGCAAGCAGATGATACGCCGCAAACTCACCAACATCGTCGAGGGACGCGTCAGCTGCGACTACCCCGTGCGCTATGCCCCCCGCAAGCGTAAATAATTCATAATTCACAATTCATAATTCATAATTAGCACAGATAATTCATAATGACGCGCAACCGCATAACGCGGAGCCCCCAATTATGCAATCGCTTTAGCGCTTGCGTAGCAAGAATTATGCATTATGAATTAAAAAATTTTTTCCAATGGCCGACGACAAAAAAATAATCTTCTCGATGGTAGGAGTGTCAAAGACCTACCCTCCCCAGAAACAAGTACTCAAGAACATATACCTCTCATTTTTCTACGGTGCCAAGATAGGCATCATAGGTCTCAACGGCTCGGGTAAATCATCGCTGCTCAAAATCATTGCCGGCATCGACAAGGACTATCAGGGCGAAGTGGTATTCTCGCCCGGATATTCCGTAGGTTATCTCGAACAGGACCCGAAGCTCGACCCGACCAAGACCGTCATCGAGGTTGTGCGCGAAGGCGTGCAGCCCATAATGGACCTTCTTGCCGAATATGACAGCGTCAACGCCTCCTTCGGCGACCCCGACGTGCTCAAAGACCCCGACAAGATGGAGGCACTGCTCGCCCGTCAGGCCGAGCTCCAGGACAAACTCGACGCCGCCGACGCATGGAACATCGACTCCAAGCTCGAACGCGCCATGGACGCCCTCCAGTGTCCGCCCGACGACCAGCCCGTCAACACCCTCTCCGGTGGCGAACGCCGCCGCGTGGCCCTCATACGTCTGCTCCTTCAGCAGCCCGACGTGCTCCTGCTCGACGAGCCCACCAACCACCTCGACGCCGAGTCAATCGACTGGCTCGAACAGCACCTGCGCCAATACCCCGGCACGGTCATCGCCATCACCCACGACCGCTACTTCCTCGACCACGTGGCCGGATGGATACTCGAACTCGACCGCGGCGAAGGAATTCCATGGAAGGGCAACTACTCATCGTGGCTCGACCAGAAGACCAAACGCATGGCTCAGGAAGAGAAACAGGCTTCGAAACGCCGCAAGACACTCGAACGCGAGCTCGAATGGGTGCGCATGGCACCCAAAGCACGTCAGGCCAAAGGTAAAGCCCGTCTCAACTCCTACGACCGGCTCCTCAACGAAGACCAGAAGCAGAAAGAGGAACGCCTCGAAATCTTCATCCCCAACGGTCCGCGTCTGGGCAACAAGGTAATCGAAGTCAGCAACCTCAGCAAAGCATTCGGCAAGAAGCAGCTGTTCAACGACCTGTCGTTCTCGCTCCCGCCCAACGGCATCGTGGGCGTCATCGGCCCCAACGGCGCCGGCAAGACCACCCTCTTCCGCCTCATCATGAAGCAGGAACAGCCCGATGCCGGCACTTTCGAGGTAGGCGAGACCGTCAAGATAGCCTATGTCGACCAGACCCACCACGACCTCCTGCCCGAAAAATCGGTCTACGAAGTAATCTCGCAGGGAGTCGAGTCATTCCGCATGGGAGGCCGCGACGTCAACGCCCGCGCCTACCTGTCGAAATTCAACTTCACCGGCGCCGACCAGGAGAAGAAAATCGGCGTGCTCTCGGGCGGCGAACGCAACCGCCTGCACCTGGCGATGGCACTCAAGGAGGAGGGCAACGTGCTCCTGCTCGACGAACCGACCAACGACATCGACGTCAACACACTCCGCGCCCTCGAGGAAGGTCTCGACGACTTCGCCGGCTGCGCCGTAGTGGTAAGCCACGACCGCTGGTTCCTCGACCGCATCTGCACCCACATCCTCTCGTTCGAGGGCGACGGCAACGTAGTGTGGTACGAAGGCTCCTACAGCGACTACGAGGAATACAAACGCCGCCTCAACGACGGCAAAGAACCGCCCCGCCGCCGCTACCGCAAACTCATGGAGTAACCATTGCGCCTTGTAGGGACGCGTCCCAATGATGTTTACTTAAGGGGCATACGTAGGGGCGAGGGCGTCTCGCCCTCGGTCTATTATTTTTACACACTGAAAGTTACCACGGGGGCGAGACGCCCCCGCCCCTATCACCTCTGCTAAGTAAACAGCATTGAATCGCGCCCCTACAAGTTGCTATAACAGTTTTCACTCACAAACAAAATCGAAGTCACATGAATAAAATCCTTTTTGCCGTCATGACATTGGCAATGGCTTGTGTTATCGCACGTGCACAGGACTGCGCACCGCGGTTTATTGAGGTGTCGGGCACAGCCACGCTCAACATAGTTCCCGACCGCATTACGGTTGAAATCGGTATGGAGGAATACTTCACACCGACAGCATCAGGCGACAGTACCCTCGTCAGAATCGCACAGATTGAAAACGACGTGCGCCGCGCACTTGCCAACGCCGAAGTGTCCGATACCTGCATCACGGTGTCCGACATAGACAACTACCGCGACTATCACCGCAGCCAACGCTTCACAATGGCCAGGACTCTTACAGCCGTGTTCTCCGACTTCGACCGGCTCAACACCGTATGCGCCTCGCTCGACAGCGAAGGCATCACCGGCTTCCGCCTCGCCGGCATGGACAACGCCGACATGGAGCAGTACAACCGCCAAGGCCTCAAAGCAGCCCTCGACGCCGCCCGGCTTAAAGCCCAATTCATAGCACAGAACGAAGGTCTAAGCCTCACCGCCCCGCTTGAAATCATCGAAACGACCCAGGAACGCTACGGCGCGCAGATGTTCTCCAACGTAGCATTCGACAGCGGCACAGGCATGGAAAACATGCGCCGAATCACCCGCAAATACTCCGTCAAAGTAAAATACGCCTTCACTCATACCCCAAAATCCGAGAAATAAATGGGGCGTGATATTTCAAAGCTTCACGAAGCAGCCAAATGGGGAAGCGCGTTTTTCGACTGTCTGAGTCTCGACCTAAAGACAGCATTTCCCGGACAGTCCGGTTTTTCCGTCACCAACATCAAGTATGCAAAACGATGGTATGAGTTTTATAATCAAGACAATATAATTCGTCACCAGGTTGGTGACGAATTTGCAACACTATGTTGATAATATATAGTGATATTTACCCATAGGCTTGGCAAAAAGGATTATCCAAAAGCCATTTCCAGGCGGCCAGAATTTTTATTGTCAATCCCTCATATTCCAATTCCCTCTCCTCATCGAATGTTATTATCGTGCAATTTTTACACCCCGTTATATCGGATGCAGTTTTGAGCCCGCGCAATTCACGGGAGAACGTCTGCTCGTCGCCAAGCGTCCAGCACACCTGCACCAGCATTTCTATGTTTTCATCGCGCTGTATTATAAAATCGCATTCATAATCCTCAGCAAAATAAGTTATTTTTCGCATCGGGTCAAGGAAACGGCGAAGATGGAGAAAGACAGCATTTTCAAGCAGCTTGCCATCATCACCGCTCTGCGGGAGTATGACCGCGTTACGCATGCCATTATCTATAAAATAATATTTCGGCAGACGTGAAGTTTCCTTCACAAGTGATGCTGACCAGCGGTTCACTCTAAAAAACATAAAAGTATCACAAGCCATATCGGCCAGTTCATACAGCCTGTTTTTGTCAGCTTTCCTCCCCTGCGACTTAAGGTCATTATATATAGTATGAACCGACGTAGGTTTAGTGATATTCAGCATCATGCGTTTAAGAAAATACTTGACTGTTTCCGGACTTGAAAGTCCATAATGCTCAACCAAATCCCGAAAAAGCATAGTATTGAAATACCCCTGCACCTTGCGTAACTTCAACGACGGTTCATTCATAAGCACAATCTCGGGGAAAGCACTCGCATGTAGATATTCACGACATGCAAGGACAAGTCGGGCCCGACCCTGCTCGTCATACGGGGATGCTTTTATCCCGGTAAATCTGAGGTACTCACTGAACGACAACGGGAAAGCTTCATACTCAACCGGCCACCCCCGCAAAGCTGTAGCTATCTGCGAGGAGAGCATTTTGGCATTGCTCCCTGAAATATATATATTCTTACAATACGATTTATAGACGCGCATTACAAACAGTTCCCACTTGTCAACCATCTGGATTTCATCGAAAAACATATATACCGACGAAAGGTCTGTATCCGGGAACATCTCGCGATAAGCCTGCAGCACTTCGTCAAGTTCAGATACGTCCATATCATCAAGGCGTTCATCATCAAAATTTATCCAAAGTATCCTGTCCTTGTCAACGCCATTGCTTACCAGCCTGTTTGCGACAATTTTCATCATAGATGATTTACCACAGCGTCTTACGCCTGACACCGTTATCATCTGGCCGGAATTGACCGGCAACTGTAAATCACGCTCATGCACAGGAAACGGCAGTTCCTTCTGCATCGTCATTATTATATTCTGGAATATACTTTTCCGTTTCATACGGACAAATATAGTGATTTATTTCCGAAAATTCCGGAAATAAAATTAATTTTCCTATATTTTTTAACTTTCTTTTGGCAATCGAAAAAAGTTTGTTAAATTTGCCGATGCAGACCGCATTTCGCAGAAGCCCGGTCACGGGCGCAGCGGGTGGGGTCTGTAGAGACATTTTTTGGAAAGCGTTTACCCTGACGCTCTTTCTTGACTCGTTGAAATCTGGAAAATTTCTTTTGGTATAGTCAAGGATGCAGCAAACGGTAGATGTCTGTGTGGATATATGTCTATTCTGCCGACAGCCGGCGCGCGAGCGCTGACCGTCGGCGTATAAGCATATTCTGCGTGAGGCTTCTGCGTGTTTGCTCGTTCAACTATACCGGGCATTCCAGAGCCTCAACGAGTGGGACGAGCAACGAGTATGGCTCTCATTATTTTATAATAACCATTCTCATTATTTTAATATTCTGTCGGAGTCTTTTTTGCCTCTTTCCGTCTCGTCATCAGTCATGTAGCTCGCTACATTCCTTCTTCCTCACCGGAAATCGCCTGAAAAATCCTTCCGTCATAATATCAAAATAATTTTGAACAGTTACTTATCAGTCAGATTTTATAGAAAATCAAACGTATAGTTCGCCTTGCAACTTATTCAATCCACAGAATTCATTCAATAATTTTAGGCGTATTTCTTTAATTAAATCCGCACATACTCCAAATTATACTCATAATTGTATATTTATTCTATATAATAAATTTTTTTAGTAAAAAGTTTGTTTTATAGAATAAATATGCTACATTTGCAGAAATTAGTATTGGACATGCAGAATATTTGTATAAATATACAGAATTGGCGTTGGTGGCGCATCAGGATGCGGCATCTGCTACTTTGTATGTATATACTTTAACCATAGGATTGGACAATAAGAGATACAGCTTGGAAAAATGGAATTGCCGTAGAAATATATTATTTCTCACGGCAATTTTTTTATTCCGGCATACAGGTGAAAGGTATCGGGGCAAAGGTAAATGACACATATTTTTAAATTCAATAGACATAAGTAACTGTTTAAAATTATTTTATAATAACCATTCTCATTATTTTAATATTCTGCCGGAGTCTTTTTCGTCGCTTTCCGTCTCGTCATCAGTCATGTAGCTCGCTACACTCCTTCTTCCTCACCGGAAATCGCCTGAAAAATCCTTCCGTCATAATATCAAAATAATTTTGAACAGTTACTTATACAGAAATAAACGGATACTTCTGAAAGCAAGAAAACAACGGCAACTATATAACATTATGAGCAGATACAAACATTTTCTACCGGTTGACGACGAAGGATATTACGGACGCTTCGGGGGCGCATATATTCCCGAAATACTCCATGCCAATGTAGATAATCTCAGGGAAGCGTTCTACCGCTGGGTCGACGACGAGGAATTCAAGGCCGAATTCGACTCACTCATGCGCGACTATGTGGGCCGCCCCTCCCCTCTCTACCATGCCCGCAGACTTTCGGCGCTCTACAACACCAACATATACCTCAAACGCGAGGACCTCAACCACACCGGCGCTCACAAAATCAACAACGCCATCGGCTCGGCTCTCCTCGCACGCCGCATGGGCAAGAAACGCATCATCGCCGAGACGGGTGCGGGACAGCATGGCGTGGCCACCGCCACGGTATGCGCGCTCATGGGGATGGAGTGCATAGTCTACATGGGCGCCACAGATGTGGCTCGTCAGCGTCCCAACGTGGAGCGCATGAAGATGCTCGGCGCAAAGGTCGTGCCGGTGACTTCGGGCAACATGACCCTCAAGGACGCTACCAACGAGGCGATACGCGACTGGTGCTGCAACCCGTCGGACACGTTCTATATAATCGGTTCGACGGTCGGCCCGCACCCCTACCCCGAGATGGTGGCGCGGTTCCAATCGGTAATATCTAAGGAGATGCTTCGTCAGGTACCGGAACTTACCGGCAAGGATCTGCCCGACTACGTAGTGGCATGCATCGGCGGTGGCAGTAATGCGGCGGGAGCGTTCTACCACTTCATCAACCGGCAGGAAGTAAACCTTGTGGCGGTAGAAGCAGCCGGCCTCGGCATCGACTCGGGGGAGACGGCCGCATCAATGGCCCGCGGCACCGAGGGGATAATCCACGGCGCGCGCACGATGGTGATGCAGGACGAGGACGGACAGATTACCGAACCGTACTCCATCTCGGCCGGTCTTGACTATCCCGGCGTGGGTCCGCTCCATGCCTACCTGCACTATACGGGACGCGCCGAAGTCATCGCAGCCACCGACCGCCAGGCTCTTGACGCCGCCTACCGGCTCACCCGATTGGAAGGTATCATTCCCGCACTTGAATCGGCCCACGCGCTCGCCGCCCTCGACATAAAGAAATTCGCGCCCGACGATGTGGTCGTAATCAACCTCTCCGGCCGCGGCGACAAGGACCTCGCCCTCTATAATGAGCAATTAGGAATGAGTAATTAGCAATTAATAGCGGTTGTAGGGCTGCACCACGGTGCAGCCGCTATCCGGGGAAACGTATTCCTGTATGCCCGACGGCTCTTCCATCAAAATCGAGGTCGGGGAACAGTCTGACGTGCCATCAGCATTGCGCACCTATCTGAGCGCATTCAAATTCAACGGCGAACATCCCGACAACATCCCCGCCGCCATCGCCGCCCTGATGGATGCACTGCGGAGATAGTCGCAGATAAAACAAAGTCACAAAGGTCGAATAATAAAAAACAAAAGAACAAAAAACAAAAGCACAAAAGAACAAAAGATTAGACAAAAGGACTGAATATTGTACTGTTGTCTAATCTTTTGTTCTTTTGTTTTCGTGCCGTTGCTTTTTGTTCTTTTGTGCTTTTGTTTTATATGAAACATGCGCCTGCGTTAGGCAGTGGGGGGCGGGGTGAGGGTAATCCGGCCGTTGTAGGTGGTGTTGAAGATGCGGAGGCCGAAGTCGGCGGCGGAGGTGGCTATGTGCTCGAACAGCTGCGAGCGGATTGCCTCGTAGGCGAGCCAGTCGGTTGTGGCAGTGAAGCAGTAGATGTCGAGGGGCGTGCCGTTGGCATCGGGAGTCATCAGACGCACGATGATGTTCTGGTCGTGGGCTATCGCCGGGTGGTTGAGCAGGTAGCGGCACATATAGGCGCGGAAGAGGCCGAGATTGGTGTCGAGGGTGCCGTTGACGGGAGCCACGCCGCCGTTGAACACCATCGATTTGCCCTCTTTGGCATCGGCCTGACGTTTGGCGACGAACTCCTGAAGAAGCGGATATTTCGCGGTCATATCGTCGATAAACGACTGCGTGGCGGCCACGATGGAGGTGTTGTCGATGATGACCGAACGGTCAATCTGGCGCACGCCGGAATCGGACATGCCGCGCCAGTTCTGGAACGAGCCGGATACCAGCGAGTACGGTGGCAGCATGACGATGGTATTGTCCCAGTTCTGCACCTTGACGACGGTGAGCGACACGTCGACGACAATACCGTTGGCTATCGTTGAAGGCACTACAATCCAGTCGCCGACACGCAGCATATCGTTACTCGAGAGCTGTATGCCGGCCACGAATCCGAGTATCGAATCCTTGAAAATCAGCATCAGGGCGGCGGCGAAGGCACCGAGTCCGCCGAGAAGAGCCATAGGCGACTTGTTGATGAGTATCGACATGCAGATTATGGTTATTATAATCCACACGATACCTTTCGCCACGTTCATCACCCCCTTGAGGGGATGATTCTCCTTGTTGGCGTGACGGTTGTAGTTGTACCACACGAAACCGATTATGGCGTTGCATCCCACGCCGAACATGATGGTGAGATATATGTCGACCGCCCGGCGGAAGAATGTAAGCACCGACGAGGAGTTGTCGAACGCGAACGGGAGCAATGCGAGAATGACAAGCGGCGGTATGATGTGCGAGCACTTTGTCACAATCTTCTGATTGAGAAGCTCTTTGCCGAAATCGCTCTTGCGGAGCTTAATAATCTTGCGCACGACAAACACTACCGCTCGACGTATGGCATATCCGAGCAATAAGGCGAAAACGCAGATGAGTATCACGTAGACTATCTGTTCGATACGCGGATTGCTGTCAAGTCCGATAAGGCCGCACAAATCACGTACGATACCGAGTATCCACTGTGCGATGTCGTGAGAAGGTATTAAAGCAGTCATAGCTGAAACGTAGTTTAATGCTGTTACGACACTATAACACCCGAATGACATGTTTTGATTTACCCCGCGCCGTAAAAATAGCCGATGCAAAAAAATCGCGCCCGCATCCGGAGTACCCTCAGGTCTTCCGGACGCGGACGCGATGAATCGCGTCCCTACTATATGGGTTATCTTACCATCATCTTTATTGTTTCGGAGATTGTATCGCCGGAGGCGTTGCGGCCGCTCAGACGGGCTATGTACATGCCCTGCGGGAGCGAGAGGTCAATCTGATTTGCGTAGCCGTCGGCAGTGAGTGCGCCGTAAGCGGCAACGGTGGTACCGGTAGTGCTGAAGATGTCGAGTGCAAGAGCCTCGGTACCGGCAGGTGCCGAGTAGGTGATATATCCGCCGGAGTAGGCAAGGGTCATCTGTGAGCCGGCGAATATGTCGTCGACACCGGTGACATTGCCGTCGTCGGTTACAATGAATGAATATCCTGCCTCGGGGCTGAGACGGGGTATACGGACGTAAAGATTGTTGCCGTCGATGGCGTAGCTGTCGGCCGAATTTTCAGCCTTGACCTCTTCGAGCGAACCGAGCTGTCGGATAGTTGAGGCTGCGGCCGCGCGTGCCGGGGCATCCGGCGATACCCTTGCCAGACGGGGCGCGCCGGCCAGACGGTAGTCATGAATGCAGAAGAGGATATCCCGGCAGGTGGCGGCATCCATTCCGTTCCAGCCGTTGCCCTCGCGGGAAATACGTAGCGTGAGGCTGCCGTTGCTACCGGCGTCGCCCCATCCCTCGAATGTGGTCAGCGTGTAGTCGCCGTTGGCAATTGTGCTTGCGCTCGTACGGTTGTCGTCGAAAATCATGCCGGTGTCAGGCTCCGGCTTCCACGAGGGGAAATAGTCGACGGTGACACTGCGGGTGTCAATCTCGGCAGTGCTCGTGAATGTGTCCTGACGGTAGCGGGGCACGAACGAGCCGCGGCGCATGAAGTGGGGAAGGACGTCCATCGGGGCTGAATAGCTGCGCACGGTGCGGTGCCCTTCGTAGATGGTGGAGAAGTCGTTCATGTCGAGCCAGTCGCCTTCGGGGAAAGTGATGTCGCGCGCCGTACCGCTGCTGATGACGGGAGCAACGTAGATGTCGGGACCCCACAGATAGGCATCCTTGCAGTTGGCAAGCACCGACTTGTCGTCGTCGGCGAAATTGGCGGGACGCGCCATCGGCGAACCGTAGCGCGAGTAGCGGTAGGCCTGGGTGTAGGTGTAGGGAAGGTAGGCGTAACGCAGATTGATGGCGTCGCGCACTTTGCCGATAATGGAGGGACGGTTGTAAGGCTCGGGAGTCAGACTTTCCTGGGCATGGGTTCTCATCATCGGGTAGAATACTCCGAGCTGCACCCATCTCAGGTAGAGTTCGTCGGAATTATTGTCGGAATTGCAGAATCCGCCTATGTCGGAGCCGAGATAGCCGATACCCGACATCGAGCCGTTGACGAGGGCGGGGACCTGTGCCTGCAGACCTGCCCATGAGCGCTGTATGTCGCCTGTCCAGGGGAATGTGCTGAAACGCTGCATGCCTGCAGTGCCCGAACGCGGCATCAGCAGATGGCGCATGTCGGGAGCGGCCTCGGTGAGCGCCTTGTATGCGCCCTCAATCCAAAGGTTGCCGAATTCGTTGTGTATCTGGTTGCATGTGCCGACGGCGTGATGACAATTGGAGGGGAAGTGACGTTCGGGTTCGCCGAGGTCGAGCCACCATCCGGCCATGCCGGCGAGTGTATGCTTCTTGTAGAACTCGCCCATCCACTTCATGGCGTCGGGATTTGAAGCGTCGATGAGGCCGACGGGATTATTGGTCAGCCAGGTCATGTCGCCAACCTTCTCGTCGGCAAGGAAGCCTTGTTTTTTCAGATAGTCGTAGTTGTCCGACGCGTCGCTGGTGAAGAATGGCTCGGTGATGCAGACAGTGTTGACATGCTTTGACTTGAAGTCGGCGAGCATGGCGGTCGGGTTGGGGAATTTGGGTGTGTACCATTCGAGATTGCCCATTCCGGCGTTGGTCTCACCCTGCCAGTAGAGGTCGAACACGATGCCGTCGAGCGGGAGCTGCGACTCATCCTTGATACGTTTGATGACATTCTCGGCCTCCGACTGCGAGTGGTAGCCATAGCGCGAGGTTATGTAGCCAAGAGCCCAGAACGGAGGAAGTGGCTGATAACCTGTAAGCGTGATATAATTCTGCATGGCCTTTTCCATCGAACCGCCGCCCACGAAATAGTAGGCTATCGGATTGGCCGACGCGGTGGTATAGGATGAACCGGAGGATGACGGTGTCATCACGGCATCGACATAGTGGTCGTCGAAAAGGACGCCGTAGCCGTTGGTCGACACATAATAGGGGATACAGATGTTGTGTGGAGCCGACCATGTGGCATTCCATCCGCCGGTCTGCTTGTTGCGCATCGTCCATGATGTACCGCCGATGTTGGTGTTGCGGCCGTTGTAGCCGGCGCCATAGAATGCGTCGTCGTTCATGCCGAGGAAGTTGACCGTGCGCTGTCCGGGGGTGTTGACGAGGCCGCCGTTTTCGCTCAGTAATACGGTATTGTCGTCGCGGAAGGTGACGAAGCAGGTGTTTTTGTCCACACTCACGGTCACGCCGCCAGCCACGCGGATAAGGTATTCGTCGTCGGTATCATCGACAGTATAGGTCACGTCGGGGACGGCCACAACAGAGATAGAGCGGCGTTCGCGGGCAGAATCGTCGGTTGAACCGACAAGCGACGCGGGAAGCGTAAATACTTTCACTATGTCGGGAGCATACGGGGTAATCATGAGACGGCCCCCTTTCGAACCGGCAATCGTGACCGTACCGTTATTGTTTTCGGCGCTTACAAACGCTCCGAGGGGACTTTGGCTCGGGTCGACAGGGAGCGCCTGCAGCGAGATGTACTGGGTATTACCTCCGTCATAGCGGATGCTGCCGTTTTTGTCGCGGAAGATGACGGCAATCTTCGATGCGCGCTCATCGCCGCGCATATTGAACCATGACGCCATCGTAGGCGACATTTCAAGGCTATATACGTTGCCTCCGGCCGAGAGGCGTGTCATCTTGTAACGGTCGGTAAGCGCATCCCATTTGACGCCGAATGATTCTGGGTTGTGCTTCCAGTCCCCGTCGCTCGAACTTTCAGAAGTAATCACTCCAATCCATACGTATATGTCGTCGGTCGCGGCCAGTTCACGCGAGCCTTTCGAACGGTCGAAGTAAAGAGTGATTTTATCGTTCTGACCGGCTACTTCGGGAGAAATCCAGTAAGTGAGGCGACGGGGATTTTCGGGGTCGATGGCCGGGCCGCTGTATTCGCTCATCAGTCCGAGGTCCTTTCCGCCGTTGTCGGACGAATAGATATGGCCGTCGATGGCGGCAAGCGCCGAAGTGCGGCTGCCGGAAGTCGTGCCGTCGTTGAATATAAGGCTTGCGGCCGACTGCGGCACCTCGCAGCTCCATATGTTTTCGAGGCCGGGGGCATTGTGGCTCGACATCGCCGTTCCGACCGAGGATGACGGCGTGCCGGTGAATGCATACACGTAAGGGCGAGTCCACGAAGAGTTGGTGTTGTCGAAATAGACTTTTATATTTTCGCCCGGGACCGGCACGACGTAGTCATTGATATGGCATTTCGGAGTGTCGCTGCCGAATGTATATACGTAGCCGTTCTGAAGCTTTAGGTCTTTGGTCTGATGTTTGTCTTTTTCGCCAGCAGGCACGCCGGCGTTACCGTCGTTGAATATACAATAGAGGTCGGGAGCGGAAGCCGTGCATTCGAATGTGAAGGAATACAGCTCGGGATATTCCGACGAGAGGTGGATTTCTTTACCGGGCCATGTTCCGCCGGTGTAGTTGCGGTCGCCGTCGTTCTTGTCCCAGATCCAGGTACATACTTTCGACCACTCCGAATATTTCTCGAAATAGACTGTGTAGGTTGTGGAATTTTGAGCGGCGGCACGGAATGACGGGAAAAGAAGACCGAAGGCCGCACACATGATGACGGCCATCGCGCAGCGCCGCCAATGTTTTGGAAGGTAGGATTTAAAATAGCTCATATAATGTAAGTATAATAATAATTCAAAGCCGGGCTATTCAGCCAAATATCATATCAGGCAAATTATATTCCAACCGCAAAATTAGTAAAAAATTTGTAAATTTGCATATAAATGCATTCAACACCATTCCAGAGCGCTGGAAACTTCATCCCGACGGCATCATGGAGCGGCCGCAGTATATGAACAAGCCGGCCGATTTCAATCCCGACTACAGTTTCCACACCTGCCGCGAGGCAAGAAAATCACGGCCCGCGCCGACTGAATCAACGGTACCGAGCGAACGTGTTACAGGCAGGCATAGCCCGCTTAAATGGTCGTAAATACGATAAGCTGTTAAGGAGCGGGGGTGTCTCGCCCCCGTGGTATTATTTCCATATCAAGAAATTACCACGGGGGCGAGACGCCCCCGCCCCATTTGAGCAACTCATTGGGAATGCGTTGCGTGACTCAATCTTTATACAACGTGGAGGGAGTTGCAAAACTGCCCGCGGGGGTCAGTCGCCGAAGCCGATGAAGTCGCCGTCTACCACGAAGATGTAGGTGTCGGGGTCGGGTACCTTTACTTCTACTTCAACGACTTTTCCTTTTTTGAATTCGATGGATTCGACTTTGCTGTTGACGCCATCTTTGGCCAGGCGGTGGAATGCGGTGTCGTGGAGGAGCTCTTTCACGAGTGCCGGGTCGAGAACGGCATTGTCGGGTGCGTCAATCCCGAGGACTTCGCCGTCGTTGCTGAAGTCGATGTCGACACCGTTGGAGAGTTCGACTTCATATCTGCCTTCGGCGAAATACTGCTCGCACTTGGTGACGCTGACACCTTTGAAATGCTTCGAGATGAAGCGTTTTGCCTTTTGTGGAATTTTGTCGTAATTCTGCGAGCCGGCCACGGCGATGCCCGGGAGGGTGCCATATTGACCGGAGGTCTGTGCGGAGGCAGAGAAGCCGGCACTTACCAAAACCGATACTGCGGCCGTGAGGAACAATTGTGCTTTCATTGTCTGTGTGTTTAATTAATTTTTAATACCTTTTTAATAGAATTCTAACAAGGGAAACATCAAAAAGTTCATATAAAAACCGTTATTTTGAGGTCAAATAAAATTATGGGTATTCTGACAAAATTCTTGTAAGAAATATTTGGCAAATATGTATTTTTTAGATAATTTTGAAATTCGTTACCCAAAAATTTAATTACCGTAACAAAATGAAAAATTATATTAACTAACCTCACGCATTTATGAAACTAAAACTGTTCCTACTCATGCTGTTGACGGCAGCAGTCCCCGCATTGGCCCAACGGGCAGCGGTGAGCGGCAGCGTAGTTGAGGCCGATACCGGCAATCCGATTGCCGGCGCCTTAGTGACGCTTCAAAATCAAGGGATTACAGTCACCACCGGTCCTGCCGGCGACTTCCTGATTTCAAATGCCCAACCGGGGGTCACGACCCTGACAACAATCGCTTACGGCTATGCCGACGCAACAAAACAGGTAGAATTATTCTCGAACCAGACAGTCAATGTCGGCGCTATCATGATGTCCAACAACGACTTGAACTCGGTGTACTACGAGGAAGCCCAGGACATGTGGTATGACGAGAACGCCCTCGACGACGAGGAGGGTGGCGCGCAGTCAATCCAGGCGCTCACGGGAGCATCGGACGACATCTACTACAATGCCTCGAACTACAACTTCCAGCCGATGTATTTCCGTTTCCGCGGCCTTGACTCGCAGTATCAGTCGGTATATCTCAACGGCATCGAGCTCAATGACTTAGGTCGTGGCCGCTTCAGCTACTCGACATTGGGCGGCATGACATCGCGCGCATTCCGCAACCGCACGAACACGATAGGACTCGGCGCGGCCGCCTACGGATTCGGCGACCTCGCCGGCTCGACCAACTTCAACACCATCACGTCGAGCTACTCGCCGGGCTTCAACGGTTCGGTAGCCTATACCAACTCCAACTATATGCTCCGCGCGATGGCGACCTACTCCACCGGCATCAACAAGGACGGCTGGGGACTGACATTGAGCGCAATAGGCCGCTGGGCCGACGAGGGTGTGATAGACGGAACGTTCTACAACTCGTTCGGCGCGTTCATGTCGCTGGAGAAGGTAATCAACAAGAACCACTCGCTGACGCTGACCGCATTCGGCGCCCCGATACAGCGCGGCGGCACGGGCGCGTCATACCAGGAGATATTCGACCTTGTGGACGACAACACGTATAACCCCAACTGGGGCTGGCAGGACGGCAAGAAACGTTCGGCCAAGGTAATCGAGCAATTCGACCCGACCGCGATGCTCAACTGGATATTCAAGAACGACCGCACGATAGTCAACACAGGCGCCGCCCTGCGCTGGACACATTACAGCACCACGGGTCTCACCCGCAGCGGCAACTCGCCCGACCCGCGTCCCGACTACTACAAGCGACTCCCTTCGGCCTACTTCGAGGACGGCATGCCTACTCCGGAATCGGAACTGGTAGCCGACGCATGGCGCAACGGCTATATGACCAGCCCCGACGGCACGCGCATACCGTTTGACCGCCAGATCAACTGGGATGCCCTCTATCAGGCCAACTACCTCGCCAACATGGAGCAGGAAGGCCTGCCCTACAGCGAGCGCAAAGGTTCGGTATACGTATTCGAGAACCGCGTCAGCAACCAGTTCCAGTTCCACCTCAACTCGACGGTCAACCACCGCCTTAACGACAATATGAGCCTTCAGGGAGGCGTACAGCTCAACTATACTTCGGCTGACTACTTCAAGACAGTGCGCGACCTTCTCGGCGGCGAGTTCTGGAAAGACATCGACACATTTGCCGAACGCGACTTCCCCAGCGACCCCGACGTGCTGCAGAATGACCTCAACAATCCGAACCGCCGCGTGAAAGACGGCGACCGCTTCGGCTACGACTACACCATCAACGCCGTGCAGGTGACAGGCTGGCTGCAAAACATGATTACCCTGCCGCAGTGGGACATCAACTACGGCCTGAAGATGCAGTACACGCAGTTCCAGCGCGACGGCCACATGCGCAACGGCCGCGCCCCCGAAAACTCTTACGGCAAAGGCGAGACCCACCGCTTCGACACGGGCGCATTCAAGGCCGGCGCCACCTACAAGGTGGACGGACGCAATTTCGTATCGGCACACGCATCGTACGAGACCCGCTCTCCCCTGTTTGAATATGCCTATATCTCTCCGCGTATCAAGGATACCGCCATCAACGGACTGACTCCCGAGCGCATCATTTCGGGCGACCTCTCCTACACCTGGAACTACCGCCGCTTCCGCGGTTCAATCTCTGCATTCTGGACGCACATGAGCGACCTCACCGAGAAATTCTCATACTACGACGACCAGTACGGCACATTCATGAACTACGTGCTCAAAGGAGTACGCCGCCAGTACAAGGGTATCGAACTCGGCATGGCCTACAAAATCACTCCGTCGCTGACCGCCACTATGGCCGGCACGTGGGCACGCTACCAGTACAAGAACCGTCCGACCGGTATCAAGTCGTACGAAAACGGCATGATGGCCGACATCGAGACCAAGGTATATCTCAACAACTTCTTCATCGGCGGCACACCGCAGACGGCAGTAAACGTAGGTCTGGACTGGGCTGCTCCGAAGCAGTGGTTCTTCAACGTCAACGCATCGTGGATGGGCGACTCATACGTGCAGGTGTCACCTATACGCCACGAAGAGCTTCCCGACCTGTGGCAGCACTACCCCGACAAGGAGGAGCTTGAGGCAAAAATGCACTCGCTCGCCCAGCAGGACAAGATGAAGAACGCTTTCGTACTCAACGCGTCGATCGGCAAGCTCGTGTACCTGAACCGCTCGGTATCGATGAACTTCAACCTGTCGGCAACCAACCTGCTCAACAACCGCAACATCATGACTAACGCTTATCAGCAGGGACGTTTCGACTACACCAACTACGACGCGCAGAAATTCCCCAACAAATATCAGTACGCGCAGGGAATACGTCTGTTCCTGAACGTCGGTATCCGTTTCTAAGCCGGATGCCGGATAAAACAATCAGGACTTCACGAACAACAGATTACCAAACAAAAGCAAAACGTTTATGAAACTGCATAAAATATTATACGCGTCGGTAATAGCCCTTGCCGCAGGTACGGGAATTACATCGTGCGACGTCAATTTTGACAATCCCCCCGTCATAAGCCCCGACCTGGGCGGCGACGGCAAGTGGGACGCGCCCCTGTCAGTTGCGGGCGCCTACGCATACTACAACGCATACTATTCAAGCGCTCCCGATACCGACAAATATTATTGGGTGACCGGCTTTATCGTAGGATGCGTCAACACCACGGAGACAGTATTCGTGTGCAACGACCAAACGGCAGCGTTCGGCGAGCCGTTTGAGAGCGCCAGCAACCTTCTTCTGGCTCCGACGCCCGACTGTACGGACTACAGCCGCTGTATCTCGCTGCAGCTTCCTTCGGGAGTCGTGCGCAACGGTCTTAACCTGAAGGACAATCCGACGAACCTCGGCCGCGAAGTAACGGTACGCGGCTATATCGACAAGTATCTCGGCATACCGGGCATGCGCTCGCTGACCCACTTCGAGTGGGGTCCGCTCGGTACCGACACCGGTGATGTCGAGGTAGGCAAATCAGACTATACCCTGCTCACGGGCGACATCAAGTCGGGCCGCGCCTACGCACTCGTGACCGACGGCACGGCAGCCCAGACAGTGACGGCGGCCGGCGACAACGGCTTCCTCTATACCGAGACCGTGACGATTGCAGGCAACAAGTTCATCGCATCGGAGAAATACGGATTCATGTTCACCGAGACATCGGAAGGCTCCGGCCAGTATTATATCACCGACTACAAGGGCATGTTCCTGTATCAGGCACCCTACGGATCGGGATGGTCAAACCGCCCGAGCGTGGCAAAGAATCCTCAGAAGGACAACAAGGCATTCTACTGGTCACCGGTGAAGAACAGTGACGGTCTATGGGTGATTTCGAACGTGGCATCGGGTTCAATCTTAGCATACGACACCAACTACAAGTCGTACGGCATCTACTCCAACCTTTCCGACCAGTACAAGGCTCCGGAACTCTACGAGATGGCCAACGACCCGGCCATTCAGCCCGACTTTACTCCCGGCGAACCGAGCGACCCGGGTGATGTGACCGAGGGAACCGGTGACGGCACACTCGAATCGCCCTACGACGCGGTACGTGCGCTCGCCATCATCGAGGCGGGCAGCATGTCGCAGGACAATGTCTACATCAAGGGTATCATTTCCAAAATTGACGAGATAGACACGGGCAACTTCGGCAACGCCACATATTACATCTCGAACGACGGTACTACCAACAAGCAGCTTGAGGTGTTCCGCGGATATTATTTCAACGGCGACAAGTTCACTTCGGCCGATGCCATCAAGGTGGGCGACGAGGTAATCATACTCGGCAAGCTCATCAAGTACAATAATACCACACCGGAAGTTGCACAGGGAAGCAAAATCATCAGCCTCAACGGCAAGACCGAGGGGGGCGACACCCCGACTCCTCCGACACCTCCGGCAGGTGACGGCGACGGAACACAGGAGAAACCGTTCACCGCGGCCAACGTAATCGCCCTCAACCCGACATCGACGCAGGAAGCTGCCCCCGGCGGCGCAGGCGTATGGGTGAAAGGCTACATCGTAGGCTACATGCCGTCGAGTCCCAAAACCACGCTTGACAATACCGTATTCGGCGCTCCGGCAGACCTCAAGACAAACATCGTGCTCGGTCCGACGGCCGACTGCAAGGACTACAGCCAGTGCATCGGCATTCAGCTTCCTTCGGGAGCAGTGCGCACGGCGCTCAACCTCCAGGACAATCCCGGAAATCTCGGAGCTGAAGTGCTGCTCTACGGCGACGTGATGAAGTATTGCAGCGGCCCCGGCCTGAAGAATACCTCAAAATATGAGCTTAACGGTTCGGGCTCGGGCGGCGACACGCCTACCCCGGGTGAAGGTACCATCTACGAAGGTCTCGTAAGCAACAGCGATGACTGGAAGTTTGACAACATCACCCTCCCGGAGGCCGCAACAAGCATCTGGTCGTGGAGAGAATACAACGGTTCGGGCTACCTGAACGCGTCGGGCTACATCAGCGGCACGGCTTACGCATCGGAGGCTATCGCCTACACGACAGTAGACCTTTCGGGCAAGAGCGATGCGAGCGTGACTTTCGACCACGCTGCCAAGTTCCAGACCACGCTGACGCAGCTCTGCGGCATGGTGGTGCGCGAGGCCGGCGCTTCGTCGTGGTCTTCGCTCAGCATTCCGACATGGCCTGATGCCGGCTCGTGGACTTTCGTATCGTCGGGCACTGTAAGCCTCAAAGCATACGCCGGCAAGAAGATTGAAATCGGCTTCAAGTACGGTTCGAGCGCGTCGGGTGCGGATACCTGGGAAATCAAGAATTTCATCGTCACAGGACTTTGACAATTAGTAATTAGCAATTAGTAATTAGTAATTGTCTTGACGGACTCAATAACAAAAATTCAAACAATATGAACAGTCTGAAAAAATATATATTAGGCATCGCAGCGCTATCGATGGGAGTCGGATTTACCGCATGTCAGGATGACTTCGACGACCACCAGCCGGGTTTAGACATACCGACGGCCACAATGACGCCCAACACCACTATTCTCGAGGCGAAGCAGGCATACTGGCAGAATACTGTCAACTATATCGACACAATCAGGACGAAAGATGACGGCTCGCACTATATAATCAGCGGCCGCGTCATCTCGTCGGACCGCACGGGCAATGTGTACAAAAAGTTAGTGATACAGGACGAGACCGCTGCTCTCGCCATCTCGGTAAACTCTACCGGCATGTACACGAAGTACGCACCCGGCCAGGAGGTTGTGATAGACCTTACCGACATGTACATAGGCAAGTACAACGGCACGCAGCAGTTAGGCTATCCGCTGTTCTACGAGAAAAACCAGGTGTGGGAAGCCACGTTCATGCCCCCGGTACTGCTCGACGCGCACATGCAGCTCAACGGCCTGCCCCAAACGGCTGAAATAGACACCATAAGCATGCGCAACTTCAGCGAACTGCCCACCGACCCGTCGCTCTTAGCAGGCGTGCAGTCGCAGTTAGTGCGATTCAACAACGTAAGTTTCGTGGAGGGTGGCAAGGTCGCTTTCACCGACGGATACAAGGTGACCACCAACCGACTGCTGACCGACGCAAACGGCCAGACACTGACGGTGCGCACATCGGGCTACGCCACATTCCGCGACGTGATGCTTCCCGAAGGCAACGGCGACGTTGTGGGTATCCTCGACTATTATTCGACATCGGACGATTCCGATTCCAATCCCTGGCAGCTGACGCTGCTTGACGCTGCGGGATGCATGAACTTCGGCAACCCGACCATCGAGCCCGGCGGAGAGGAGAATCCGTACACCGTTGAGCAGGCCATAGCCGTAGAGCAGGCCGGTCGCCGCGCCAAGGGATGGACAACAGGCTACATAGTAGGTGCCGTGGCGCCCGAGGTGACGACAGTAAGTTCGAACGCCGATATAGAATGGGGCAGCGAGGTAGTTCTCGCCAATACGCTTGTAATCGGTCCGACGGCCGACTGCACGGACTACAACAAGTGCCTTGTAATCTCGCTTCCGCAGGATACGAAACTCCGCGAACTCGGCAACCTCCGTGACAATCCCTCGAACTTCGGCAAGCAGATATGGCTTTACGGCTCGCTCGAGAAGTATATGGGCACATGGGGTATCACCGAAAATTCGGGTGCCACATCGCAATTCCGCATTGACGGCGTAGAGACCGGCGGCGGCACGATAGCCGACGGCGACGGTACGGAGGCCAAGCCCTACAACGCATCGCAGATTATCGCCCTCAACCCGACGTCGACTACCGACGCAGTGCAGAGCGGCGTATGGGTGGCAGGCTATATCGTAGGCTATATGCCCTCAAATCCGTCGACCACGCTGAACAATACGGTATTCGGCGCTCCGGCTGACCTTGCCACCAACATCGTGCTCGGTCCGACAGCCGACTGCACCGACTACACCAAGTGTATTTCCATACAGCTTCCTTCGGGAGCCGTGCGCACTGCGCTCAACCTCCAGAACAATCCCGGCAATCTCGGTGCCAAGGTAGCGCTCTACGGCGACGTGATGAAATATTGCGGAGGTCCCGGTCTGAAGAACGCATCCAAATACACAATCCTCGCAGGGGGCACGGGCGGCGACACCCCGAATCCTCCGACACCTCCGGCAGGTGACGGCGACGGAACACTGGAGAAACCCTACACCGCGGCCAACGTAATCGCCCTCAACCCGACATCGACACAGGAGGCAGCCCCCGGTGGCGCAGGCGTATGGGTGAAAGGCTACATTGTGGGATATATGCCCTCGAGCCCCAAGACCACGCTTGACAATACCGTATTCGGCGCTCCGGCCGACCTCAAGACAAATATCGTGCTGGGTCCGACGGCCGACTGCAAGGACTACACTCAGTGCATAGGCATTCAACTTCCTTCCGGAGCCGTCCGCACCGCGCTCAACCTTCAGGACAATCCCGGAAATCTCGGCGCCGAGGTGACACTCTACGGCGACGTGATGAAGTATTGCAGCGGCCCCGGCCTGAAAAATACATCGAAATATGAGATTAACGGCTCAGGCACGGGCGGCGACACGCCCAATCCCCCCTCGGGCGAAGGTACCATCTATGAAGGTCTCGTCAGCAACAGCAATGACTGGAAGTTTGACAACATCACTCTCCCGGAGGCCGCAACAAGCATCTGGTCGTGGAGAGAGTACAACGGCTCGGGCTACCTGAACGCGTCGGGCTACATCAGCGGCACGGCTTACGCATCGGAGGCTATCGCCTACACGACAGTAGACCTTTCGGGCAAGAGCGATGCGAGCGTGACTTTCGACCACGCTGCCAAGTTCCAGACCACGCTGACGCAGCTCTGCGGCATGGTGGTGCGCGAGGCCGGCGCTTCGTCGTGGTCTTCGCTCAGCATTCCGACATGGCCCGATGCCGGCTCGTGGACATTCGTATCGTCGGGCGCAGTAAGCCTCAAGGCTTATGCCGGCAAGAAGATTGAAATCGGCTTCAAGTACGGTTCGAGCGCTTCGGGTGCGGATACCTGGGAAATCAAGAATTTCATCGTATCCGGCAAGTAAAGCAGCAAGGGAGTAAGGTTTTTAATGTCTTTAGAGTCGTTAAGGTCTCTAAAGCCGAGAGAACCGGTTGGACTATCGAGAATAAGCCTAATAGGCCTGATAAGCCCAATAGGGCTAATAGGGCTAATAAGGCAGGGATTTTAGGGGGAGATTATTTATAATCGGGATTCCTTTATTTTATGAGGAAGCTTCCTTTCGGGGGCTTCCTCATATTTTTTTTGAGTTTTTGGTGCGGGTGTTTTTCTGTAGGAGGGGGATTATAACGAAAGGCTTCCTCACGGAAGCCTTTCGTTATTAATAATAAACCAATCATTATCACATTTCTTGCAACGGAAAAAGTAATTCTGCTATGTATAAGGATAACGCGGGGATTGGGAAAATGTTTTATCCGGCGGAATATTTTATGTTTCATTAACATCGGGATGTTAAAATATTGTCGGTAGCGGGGATTCCGCTTACGCGTCATCACTTGGCTATTTTTCCTTTGGTTGCCGGATATTTTTTAGTGGAGGAATTATGGGATTTGGGTGGGGAGTTGGTGGGTATCGGGAGGGATTGGTGAAATTTAACATCGGGAGGGTTGCGGGGATGGAATTTATTGAGTAATTTTGCCGACGATAAAGAACGGTGGACAAATTTGGCTGCTTGCAACCACCCAAAAAAATGCTAAAACCGCATTTTACCAGCCTATTTACCCCCTGTTCTTATGGTTTTTATTAATGCGCGACACTCGCTTACGGCGTTGCTATTCCGTCATGTGGGAATTATGCCATTCGGATGCCATTCGGGCGCGGACGCGATAAATCGCGTCCCTACAAGTGGATGCCGACATGGAGCAAGTGGATGCCGACATGAAGAATGTGTAATCGCGACCGAAGTGAGATTGTGGCGCAATGGTCTAATTTAAAAAACTTTAAGAGCAATGAATTATTTATTTACATCGGAGTCAGTGTCGGAGGGTCATCCCGACAAAGTAGCGGACCAGATTTCGGATGCTATTCTTGACCAGTTTCTTGCGCATGACCGCAACTCGAAGGTGGCTTGCGAGACGCTTGTCACGACGGGTCAGGTCGTAGTGGCGGGCGAAGTGAAGAGCAAGGCTTATATCGACCTGCTGTCGGAGGTGCGACGCGTCATCAAGGAAATCGGATATGACCGTTCGGAGCTGAAGTTTGACGGCGAGGCGTGCGGTGTGCTTTCGGCAATTCACGAGCAGTCGCCCGACATCAACCGCGGCGTGGACGTGACAGACCCCACGCAACAGGGCGCAGGCGACCAGGGCATGATGTTCGGCTACGCTACCAACGAGACACCTCTCTACATTCCCCTGACGCTGGCGCTGAGCCATGCGCTGCTCAAGGAGCTGTCGCGCATACGCCGCGAGGGGAAGGAATTCACTTATACGGACAAGAACGGCGTTGTGCGCACTTATCTGCGTCCCGACTCGAAGAGCCAGGTGACGGTGGAATATGACGAGGAGCACCGCCCGGTGCGCGTGCACACGATTGTCATATCGACGCAGCATGACGATTTCATCGAGGCTGACGGCGCACTTACGCAGGAGGAGGCTGACCGCAAGATGCTCGAGACGATACGCGAGGATGTGAAGCGGGTGCTTATCCCGGCGGTGAAAGCGAAACTCCCCGCGGATATTGCGGCTCTGATTGACGATGAGTTCATACTGCATGTCAACCCGACGGGTAAGTTTGTGGTGGGCGGTCCTCACGGGGATACCGGACTTACAGGACGTAAAATCATCGTGGACACTTACGGAGGCCACGGCGCGCACGGCGGGGGTGCATTCTCGGGCAAGGACCCGTCGAAGGTGGACCGCTCGGCAGCCTACGCGGCACGCCATATCGCCAAGAATCTTGTTGCGGCGGGTGTAGCAGACCGCGCACTGGTGCAGGTGGCTTATGCCATCGGTGTGGCTCAGCCTGTATCACTGTATGTGGACACGCAGGGAACCTCGAAGGTGAATCTGAGCGACGCTGAAATATCGAAGAAGGTGAGCGAGATTTTCGACATGACGCCCCACGGGATAGAGACTCGCTTGGGTCTGCGCAATCCTATCTACCTGGAGACGGCTACCTACGGCCACTTCGGACGCACTCCGCGCAAGGTCACCAAGCATTTCCACTCGGTATATGAGGAGGACAAGTGCGTGGAGGTTGAGCTTTTCACCTGGGAGAAGCTGGACTATGTGGATAAGATACGCGAAGCGTTTAAGTAATTAGTAATTAGTAATTAGTAATTAGTAATTAGTAATTAGTAATTAGTAATTAGTAATTAGTAATTAGTAAT
>CAJLWO010000001.1 GCA_905210435.1 uncultured Bacteroidales bacterium | reverse complement strand
AGAGATAGCCAAAGCCGTAATCAGGCTGCTGTATGCCTATCGGCTTACAGGCGTATTGACCATTACCACTGACAATGGCAGCGAGTTCTCGGCTCATCAAGAAATAACAAAAGGTCTCAAAGGCGTGGTCGTCTATTTTGCCGATTCATACTGCTCTTGGCAGAAGGGGCTCGTGGAGTACACAAACAAGCTTATCCGGCAATATATCCCTAAAGGCACTGATTTCGATACTGTTACGCCTCGATTCGTCAAGAAGATACAGACCAAGCTCAATAGACGACCAAGAGAGAAACTCAATTTCTCCACTCCTACAGCTGAATTTTTCAAACATTTTCGCTAATATTGCACTTGCCCTTGGACTCTACAGTCTCCGGCAGACAGGCCTTTTTTTTATTTTTTTTTACGTATCAGCTTGCATAATTGTATGATAACGCATATATTTGCAGAATATTTTATATCTATACCGAATTATAAAATTTAAAATTTTAATACCAACTTCATAATTACTTACATTTCTTAAATTTCACAAGATGAAAAAGATTTCCCGCTTGCTGCTGGGGACGGCTGTAGCCATGACAGCCCTGTCATCCAACGCGGCCACGTTTGTCGGAGATCGTACCGATTTCCGCGACGAGACAATCTATTTTGCCATGACTACACGTTTTTACGACGGTGACATCAGCAACAACACCTACTGCTGGGACGGTGTGCTCAATGTCAACGACCCCGAATGGCGAGGTGACTTCAAAGGACTTATCGAAAAACTCGACTACATCAAGGCTCTCGGTTTCACCGCCATATGGATCACGCCTATCGTAGAGAACGGTTCAGGCCTTGACTATCACGGTTATCATGCGATGGATTTCTCGAAAATCGACCATCGTTATGTATCAAAGGATGCTACCGATGCTGATGCTGATGTAGCGTTCCAGACACTTATCGATGAAGTTCACAAACGCGACATGAAACTCGTGCTCGACATCGTGCTGCAGCACACCGGAAACTTCGGTGAGAACTATCTCTGCAAGATGTTTGAGAAAGACTATACACAGGATCTCGGTGACATCAATGCCTCGATGAAAGTGGTGCCCAAAAGCGAAGGGGGCCTGCTTCCCGAAAACTATGCCTCGATGAAGCCTGCCGCCCAGTATGGCTCGCGCCTGGCGCTGATGAAAAACTCCGACTTCACCAACAAGGATACCCACAACTACTGGCACCACAAAGCCTGGTTTGACTGGGACGATCCCTCTCGCTGGTGGGGACAGATTGCAGGCGACTGCGTCGACCTCAACACCGAGCACCCCGGCGTCACTTCATATATCGTAGACTGCTACTCTCGCTTCATCAAGATGGGTGTGGACGGTTTCCGTATCGACACCGCGGGTCATATTCCACGTCTGTCGTTCAACAAAAACTTCCTCCCGCAGCTCATCGCCGCTTCCGAGACACCCGAAGCAAAGGCAAAGCGCGGCAACACTCCGTTCTTCATGTTCGGCGAGGTATGCGCACGCTCGATGGAGGTGATCTACCGCGGTGCGAACTACAACTGCTCTCCCTGCTACTACACATGGAAAGAGTCGAAGGACTATGCATGGGACTACGACCCCAAGTCGTGGGACTCTGTCGTGGCCATTCCCTCCGAGACCGAAGGCTCGCACGACTATGAGACTGTCAGCGGCCACACCAACTGGGATTCAGTGCACCAGTCGGCCGAAGATGACCTGGGCCACGCAGACGCCATACTGCGCAAGAGCGACAACGCCCTGCTCAACGGCAATGACTATCACAAGCCCGACTATAGCGATTTCTCCGGCCTGAGCGTCATCGACTTCGCGATGCACTGGAATTTCAATTCGGCATCAGGCGCATTCGGTGTTCACGGTCAGGACTACCTCTACAATGATGCTACATATAATGTGGTATATGTCGATTCTCACGACTACGCTCCCGACAGCAACTACCGCTTCTCGAAAGACCAGGCAACCTGGGCCGAAAACCTCTCGCTGATGTTCTCGTTCCGCGGCATTCCCTGTATCTATTACGGTTCGGAAGTAGAGTTCCAGAAAGGCAAAGACATTGACAAAGGTGCCGTTCTTGCACTCAAGGACACAGGCCGTGCTTATTTCGGCGGTTATATCGAAGGTGATGTCACTGTCAACGATTTCGCCGACTACACCGGCGCCACAGGCAACCTCGCCTCTACGCTTTCATATCCTCTCGCGCTCCACATCCAGCGCCTCAACAAAATCCGCGCTGCCGTTCCCGCTCTCCGTAAAGGCCAGTATTCTACCGAAGGTTGCTCGGGCAGCCTCTCTTTCAAACGCCGCTACACCGACGACAAGGTTGACTCTTATGTACTTGTAACCATCTCGGGCAGCTCTACATTTACCGGCATCCTCAACGGCCGTTACGTCGATGCCATCACCGGCGAAGTGAAAAACGTCACCGACGGCACCCTCACCGCCGACTGCTCCGGCAAAGGCAACATGCGTGTATTCGTGCTCAACGGTCCCGGCAAAATCGGCGACGACGGCAAGTATCTCTATGCCGATGCACCCGTGGAAGAGGACTGGACCACATGGCCCGACGAAACTATGCCCGACGAAACGACCACCATCAAGCCCAATCCCACCCCCGGCCCAGTAGGCCCCGGTGGCGACCGCGAGGAGCCCGACCCCGTAATCGCTCCCTCTATCGAGGCCGGCGAGCAGGCCATCTTCCTCTATCATGAGTCATGGACAGCAGCTACCGCATGGATCTGGGACGACCAGACCAACTACACCGGAGGCAAATGGCCCGGACAGTCGTTGCAGTATCTCGGCGACAACATGTACAAATGGACCTATACCGGCGATGCCGAAATCCCCTCTTCAGCAAGGATTATCTTCAGCAATGCAGGCAACAGCCAGTCTCCCGGCAACAACGAGGGCGGATACAAATTCGTCAACGGCGGTGTCTACAAGCTCGGTTCCGGCCTCGAGCCCTACGACATCATCGAAGCATCGGGTCTCAGCGTGAAACTCAGCCCCAACGGCGGTACTTTCGTAGGCACTCAGGATGTCACCATCACTGCCACCAACGCAACTTCGGCATGGTATAAGATAGGTAACGGCGCACAGACTTCGTTCAACGGCACTGCAACCTTCACTCTCGGCACCGATATGGTCGACGGCGAGTCAGTGACTGTAAGCTGGAGCGCTACCGACGGCATCGAGACCAAGACCGGTTCGGCAGTCTATACCAAGGTGGATACCAAATCTACCGTATGGCACATCTATTTCGACAACAGCGCCGCAAACTGGAGCAACGTCTACTGCTACATCTACGGCAGCAACGAGTGCAATGAAATCACCGGCAAATGGCCCGGCACCAAGCTCGTCAAGAACGGCGACTACTACGAATATACCGTAGAGACCGAAGGCGCTCTCGACGCATGCAACGTAATCTTCAGCAACGGCTCAGGCTCCCAGACAGGCGACAATGTCAAGGTACGCAACTACGGTATCTACAACGCCAATGGCGACACCGGCCTCAGCGGAGTTGAAAACGTCGCTACCGATGACCCCAATGCCCCCGAGGAATACTACAACCTCCAGGGTATGCGTGTCGAGTATCCCACTTCTGCCGGAGTATATCTCGTCAAGAAAGGCAATAAAGTAAGCAAGCGTATAATCCGCTGACGGATTATAACCGCAATCCCATAAAAATAAACCAGGGCGCTACACCGGAATACCGGCCGTAGCGCCCTGATTGTTGTAATATGACAATATTGATACCCCGGCCAAGTATGGCGGTGTCACAAAACTTACAATACACGAAAGGGCAATGAATCGCGTCCCTACAATTTGCTGCCACTTTTAACAGCTAAATGTAGTTGCCCACTACTTTATGAGGAATTTAAGGGCTACGGGGGCAAGGAGTGCCGGGGCGAGGGAGGCTATGTAGAGTCCCGGTGCCGGGAGGGGGACGGTGCCGGAGCCGGTTACGGCGGCATGATGCAGCAGTATGCCTGTGGCGTTGTAGACGCTTAGTGTGGCGGATGTATCGCTGACTGAATAACCCAGAGCATGGTCAAGCGCATAGAGTGACGGTGCGCTGTCGGTGGTCAGAGTGCCGACGGATGCTATATCGGACGGATTGAACGATGCGGTAGCGAACTTTCCGGCGGCTTTGCCGTTGTCGATGGCCTGTACGCCCCATTCATACTCGGCGTCCTCCACCGGCACGGTCAGCGAATAGCGTGTGGTGGCTATGGCGGCTGCAAGTTCGGTTACTTTGAGCCGTCCGGTGGCTATGTCGGCCGGAATAGTCATGTATGCTTTGTCGTCTCCCGCTTTGCTGAGATAAAGATTGTAGCGCAGCGCGTTTTTCGGAGTATTGTCATCTTCGGGGGCATCCCAACTGAATGTGAACTCTCCGGAGGCGGCATTGTATTCAACCTTTAGGTTGGCAGGAGCGTCGGGAGCCTTGTTTGCTGCCGAAGTGGTGTTGGTATAGAGCGATGCGCCGCAGTCCTTGCCGCAGCTTGAGGCCTGAGCCCAGCCCATTGTCCATGCGTCGAGACGGTTGTCGTTGTTGTAGTCGATCAGGTGTGAGTTGCCGTGGCTGATACGGTCGAATGTGAACTTCTTGCCGAACGGATCGTCATACCAGCCGCCCATCTGCGTGAACACGAAATCGCCGCAGTTCAGGTAGAGCCATGTCGTGATCTCATGCTCCGAACCGTGTCCGCCGATAATTATGTCGGGAAGTCCGTCTCCGTTCACGTCGGCAACGTCGGGCGTGGCGCCGTCAACCCCCTCGAACCCGCACTCTGCGCGCGGCACGAGCGAGAACTGACGGTTGCCGTTGTTGCGGTAGATGAATATCTCCTTGCTGTTGCCCGAGCCGTAGCCCGCGTAGCCGGTCACGAGGATGTCGGTAAGTCCGTCGCCGTTGAGGTCGGCGGGCATGCACGATGAGTCGTACGAACCGAAGAAACGGCCGGGAAGCTCGCTGAACGTGCCGTCGCCGTTGTTCCAGTAGATGTGAAGGTTGCCTTCGAGCGAGCCGTAGCCCGATGTCATGATGTCGAGGCGGCCGTCATTGTCGAAATCGGCGAAGTAAACTGAGCCGCGGGTCAGACCCATCATCGGCTCCTTGCCGTCGAGGGGTGTCTGCTGCAGTTCGAAGCCTTTACCCTCGAGGTTCTTGTAGAGCGAAAGCACACGGCGGTCGTTGCGCACTATGGCGTTGCCGTTGCCGTCGGTGCCGATGTAGTCGTCATAGCCGATGGCTACGATGTCGGTGTAGCCGTCGTTGTTGTAGTCGCCGACCGACACCCAATGGCGCGAACGGCCTCCGTCGCGGCCGTTGTAGATCGGCTTGATGCCGAAAGCGCCCTCGGCGTTGACGTCGGTGAAATTGCCCTTGCCGTCATTTTTGTAGAGAAATGCGGCCACGTCGTCGAGATTTTCCTTGTAGTTGCGGTTCTTCAGACCCGGCATGAACAGGTCGAGGTTGCCGTCATTGTCGAAGTCGAGCCATACGGGGTCGGCGTAGTAGACGGTGGCCATGTCGTTGTTGACAGTCGCGAAGTTGCCGTCGCCTTTGTGCTTGTAGACAAGCGTACGGTCACAACCACCGTTGAGGTGGTTGTGACGTCCGGAATAGAGAAGTTCGAGGTTGCCGTCGTTGTCAAGGTCGCCCCACGCCACGTTAGAGCGGTCGGCAGTGTGCGAGAAGTCAGTGCCGGAAACCTTCTTGAACGAAGGCTTTACCGGCTGAGTAGGGTCCGTGAATTCACTGAATTCCGTGTTGGTGTACTCCGAGAAATCCTCGGTGTAGTCAACATCGACATCGCCGAACACCGAGATGCCGAGGTCCATAATCTGGCCGCCGGAGCTCTGCTTGCCACGGATGGCTATAAGGTTCCACTCGCCGGGGCGGATTGCTGCCTTGGCCTGGTCCGAGATGTCTACGGGCACGTATCCTCCCGTAAATCCGCTGCGCTGTGCTGCCCATACGCCGTTGATGTAGATTTCGATATCCTCGTCGTGGAAGGTCACGAAACGCATTGCCGCGATTGCCTCGGGGCTGAGGTCGCCGATCTTGAACCAGCGGCGCATCACGATGTTGTTCGTGTTCCAGTTCGTGCCCACCAGATGTTGCGATGAGCCTACGTTGGCGCCGAATGCCGCTTCGCCCAATGGCCATGACGAGTCGTCGAAGCCCGGTTCCTGCCAGTGGCGCGGCACGTCGTTGCTTATGCTGTAGCGCCATCTGTAGCGGTGTGTGCCGCTTGTCGACAGTATCGGGGTCACTTTCATGTCGCTGCGCGGCATGTCGAGCACTTCCTGTATCTTGGCTCGTATTTTGGCGGGATTGTCGGTCTTGAGCACCTTGCGGTCGTAGGTCAGGAAACCGTTTTTCTCTATTTCAACGTCGGTAATCTGGGTGTGGACACCGGCATTAAGTCCCATGTAGTAGAGGTCCTTGAGCTCGTCGCAGAGCATGTTGAAATAGTCGGTGAAGTCGCTTTTGGTCTCGACAACGGTGTACTGGAAGTCGCCGCCCGGCCAGATGTGGCCGGGCTCCTTGAGGGTGATGCCGCCGTACTCGCCGCATACCGATGCGCGCGATGCGTGGGTCGGACAGGAGGGGTGCGGATAGCTGTGGGTGTCGATGATGTCGCCCAGCTCGTGGTCAGTCCAGCCGCTGGCGTTGCATATCAGCGATGCTTTGCCGTAGCGCGAGGGGGAGAGACGGTTGACGTTGCTCTGCACGAGAGCCGTAACCTCGGGGGTGTCAAATTGCCCCCAGCCTTCGTTGAACACTACCCAGTGCACTATCGACGGGTGGTTCTTGATTGCCTTGATTATTCTTACAGCCTCATCCTTGAAGTTGGCTTTCGCAACATCCTCGTAGCCTTTTACCACGTTGCCCGAAGGGAGGTCCTGCCATACGAGCAGACCCTCGCGGTCGCAGAGATAGTACCAGCGGTCGGGTTCCACCTTGATGTGCTTTCTCACCATGTTGAAGCCGAGGTCTTTCATCGTCTTTATGTCGAAGAGCATCGCCTCCTCCGACGGCGGAGTGTGGAGGCCGTCGGGCCAGAAACCCTGGTCGAGCGGGCCGAGCTGGAATATCTGTTCGCCGTTGAGGAATATGCGGGGGAATCCGTCCACCTTCTTGACCTCGATTTTGCGCATACCGAAGTATGTCGAGATTTTGTCGGCCTCTTTGCCGTCCTTCTTCAGCGTGATGTCAACGTCGTAGAGATACGGGTCGTCGGGGCTCCACACATGTGCGTTCGGGATGGTGATGCGCAGCGTCTTGCTGATGTCGCCGTCGGTCAGTGTGGCCACCTCTTTGCCGTCGCGGTCCTTGACGCTGACGTCAACGGTGCCGCCGGTGGTCCCGGCGCTTGATGTCACCGCGAGGTTAAGCCAGTTCTGATTGAGCGTAGGCTCCATTTCGATGGCTTTGACGTATGTTTCGGGCACAGCCTCGAGCCATACCGTCTGCCAGATGCCGCTCGAGCAGGTGTACCAGCAGATTGAGGGATTTTTCGACTGTTTGCCTGTCATCTGTCCCTGTGCGCCGGTGTTGTCGTCGATATACACCACCAGCTCCTGCTCGCCCGAACCCGGTTTCACCGCGTCGGTGATGTCAAATGTGAAGGGGTCGTAGCCGCCCGTGTGACGTCCGACCTCTTTGCCGTTGACGTAGGCCTTCGCCTCCCAGTCCACGGCGCCGAAATGCAGAAGCAGGCGTTTGCCCTGCATATTCTCGGGCACGGTAAATGTGCGGCGGTACCAATAGCACTGGTCGTCACCCTTCTCCATCACGCCCGACAAGGCCGACTCGATGGGGTAGGGCACAAGTATGCTCTTGTCGTAGTCGAACGATGCGTTGTAGGCCTCCTCCGGAACGCCTTTACGCAGTTCCCAGATGCCGTTGAGGTTGAGCCAGCCGTCGTTGCGCACCAGCTGCGGGCGCGGATACTCGGGCAGGGGACACGAAGTGTCGATTTGTGATGCCCAGGGGGTCATCATGGGCGCTTCCTTCATCTGCCACTCCGCGGCGGCCGATGCTGTCGTCGTCATAAGCATTGCCGACAGTAATGCGCATGCAATTCGGTTCTTACTCATATTTTATCGTATTTTTCAATTGGTTGTTTTATTTCTGTTTGTCGTCGATATCCGAGAAATCTTCCGTGTAGTCTATGTCGATGTCGCTGAATGCCGAGATGCCGATGTCCATCATCTGTCCTCCCGAACTCTGCCTGCCGCGTATCGCTATCAGGTTCCATTCACCGGGGCGTATCGCAGCCTTACCCTCGTTGGTGATGTCGACAGGCACGTGCCGGCCGGTGTATCCTCCGCGTGATGCGGCGCGTACGCCGTTGATGTATATTTCTATATCCTCGTCGTGAAAGGCCATGAAACGCAGTGTCGCGATTGCCTCGGGGCTGAGGGCACCAATTTTGAACCAGCGGCGCATCACGATATTGTTCGTGTTCCAGTCGGTGCCCACAAGGTGTTGCGAAGAGCCTGCGTTGGCTCCGAAGCCTGCTTCTCCCGTTGGCCATGACGTGTCGTCGAAATCTGTGGCATACCAGTTGTCGGCCACATCATCGCCCATGTTGTAGCGCCATTTGTAGCGGTGGTTCTCGCTTGTCGATATCACGGGTGTCATCTTCGCGCCCTTGCGCGGCATGTCGAGTAGCTCCTCAACCTTGACGCGTATCCTGGCCGGGTCGTCGGTCTTGAGCACCTTGCGGTCGTAGGTGAGTAGTCCGTTCTTCTCGATCTCGACATCCGATATCTGCGTGTAGACGCCTGCATTGAGGCCGATGTAGTACAGATCCTTGAGTTCGTCGAGCAGATTGTTGAAATAGTCGGTGAAACCCTCTTTGCTGTCGACTGCGGTGTATTCAAACTCGCCGCCGGGCCAGATATGTCCCGGCACCTTGAGAGTGATGCCTCCATATTCGCCGCACACTGCCGCGCGCTCGGCATGTCCCGGCACCGACGGATGCGGATAGCTGTGGTTGTCTATGATGTCGCCGGCTTCATGGTCTACCCAGCCGCTGGCATTGCTTATCAGCGATGCACGACATTGCTCCGGAGCCGACAGACGGTTGACATTGCTCTCCATCAGCGCTACCATTTCAGGCGTGTCAAACTGGCCGCAGCCTTCGTTGAATATCACCCACTGCACTATCGACGGATGGTTCTTGATAGCCTTGACTATCCTTACGGCCTCATCCCTGAAATTGCTTTTCGCAAGCTCCTCATACCCCCGGGGTAAGCTCCCTGCGGGAAGGTCCTGCCATACGAGCAGACCCTCGCGGTCACATAGATAATACCAGCGGTCGGGCTCCGCCTTGATATGCTTTCTCACCATATTGAAGCCTAAGTCTTTCATCGTCTTGATGTCATACACCATGGCCTCCTCGGTCGGAGGGGTGTGCAGGCCGTCGGGCCAGAAACCCTGGTCGAGCGGCCCCAGCTGGAATATCTGCTTGCCGTTGAGGAATATGCGGGGATAACCGTCCACCTTCTTCACCTCGATGCTGCGCATCCCGAAGTACGATGATACCTCGTCACTCTTTTTGCCGTTCTTCTTCAGCGTGATGTCCATATCGTAGAGATACGGATCCTCGGGGCTCCATGCGTGGGCATCCGGAATTATTATGTGCAATGTCTCTCCGGCGGCACCTGTGAGTCTGGCCACCTCTTTCCCCTTGTCATCCTTCACTCTGACATCGACAGTGCCGCTGCCGTCGCTTGAAGTGACATTGAGGTTGAGTTCGTTTTTCGACAGCACGGGCTCCATTTCAAGCCCGCTGATATATGTCTCCGGCACGGTCTCGAGCCATACAGTCTGCCAGATGCCGCTGGAGCAGGTATATACGCATCCCTGAGGCTTCTTCGACTGTTTGCCTACCATCTGGCCCTCCGTTCCGGTGTTGTCGTAGATATACACCGCGAGCTCCTGTTCCTTTGAGCCGGGCTTCAGTGCATCGGTGATGTCGATTGTGAAAGGATCGTATCCGCCAGTATGGTGTCCCACCTCCTTGCCGTTGACAAAAATTTTCGACTCCCAGTCGACAGCTCCGAAATGAAGCAGCAAGCGTTTTCCCTTCATCTTTTTCGGCGCGCTGAAAGTGCGGCGGTACCAGTAACACTGCTCGTCGCTCTTCTCCATCACCCCCGACAGTGCCGACTCGATGGGGTAGGGCACAAGAATACTCTTGTCGTAGTCGAACGATGCGTCGTACGCCTCCCCCGGAACACCCTTGCGCAGCTCCCAGAGACCGTTGAGATTGGTCCATCCGTCGTTGCGCACCATCTGCGGACGCGGATACTCCGGCAGTGGACACTTGGTGTCTATCTCCGAAGCCCACGGCGTCATCATCGGGGCCTCCTTCATCTGCCATGCGGGGACAGCCGAAGCGGTAGCTGCCGTCATCATGGCTGCAAACAGGAGTGCACCTGCAATTTTTCTTTTACTCATGGTATATTTAGTTGCTTATAAATTAGTTGAAATGAATTTTGTATGAGCATTCAACAGGAGAACAAAAGGCTCGGCAAAAGAACGAATTTAAAATTTTTTATTCTGTGCTTTTGTAAAAATAGTTGTGCTCATGTTAAAACATAGCAACCATATTGTGGCTTAGTTCTTTGCGGGGACGATGGTGATTGACTTGATGTCGAAGACACCGTTGTCGGCGCGAAGGTCGAGGTATTCCACGTCGGCACCTATGCTTACCCCCTCTACCGTGATATCGGCGAATGATTTCGATGTGCCGTCGAGGGCGATTTCGCCGGTGATGTCGCTGCCGTTGGCGCTCAGGTGGAATTTCGTTTCGGGAGCTTTGGGCGCCACTTTGAATGTTATGTCATATCGGCCGTCCCCCTTTGCATTGACACTATAGCGCATCCAGTCGCCTTTGCCCATGTCGGCGATATGTTTTCCCGATTTCGATTCGGCTGCCACGGGAGCGTCGCCGCCGTTTTTATGGTAGGCGTAGTGCTCGCCGCCGTTGTTGTAGTTCACGGCATCGATGGAGAGAGTCTCGCCGGCTGCGGGGAGCATCGGCATCTCGTCGTGCGGCGTGCCCCAGTTGCGCACTACGCGGATAGTGCCGTCGGGATTGTATTCAAGTTCGTCGATGCATACGGAGCGGAGTTCGTCGCGTCCCGACGGATTGTTCACATGGTATAAAGCGTACCATTTCCCTTTGTATTCCACGATGGAGCCGTGGATTGTGCCGCAGCCGGTGGCATATACATATACGCCTTTGTCCTCCCACGGGCCGAGAGGCGAGTCCGACATGGCATAGCGCAGCCGGTTGCCGTCGCGGCCGTGGTTGTCGCTGTGCGACAGGTAGTATTTCCCGTTGTATTTGTGTACCCATGTGCCTTCGTGGAAATCCACAAGGCCCTGCATAGGCTGCATCTCGCCGTCAAGACGCGTCCAGTCGTCGAGCCGCAGTTTGCCGCCCGCGCATTGGCCTCCTCCGCCGTTGTAGATGTAAGGCTGTCCGTCATCGTCGACAAACACGCACGGGTCGATGAGCGACGGTGCCCCCTCCACGTAGCCGGCGGTGTGGAAATCGCCCGTAGGACTGTCGCTCACGGCTATCCCCACGCGCCAGTCGTGGCCTCCCCACGGCAGAGGTTCGTTGACATGCGGGAAATAGAAGTAATACTTCCCGTTGGCGGGATTGTAGGCCGCGTCGGGCGCCCACATCCACCCCTCGATGCCCCATCCCGACTGTTCCTTCACGTCGTACGACGACAGTATCTCGCCGTGGTCGGTCCAGTTGACCATGTCGTCGGTGGAGAATACGTGGTAACGGTCCATGCGGTCGCACCCTTTTGGCGGTTCCATGTCGTGGCTTGCGTAGACATAGAGGCGTCCGTCGGGCCACACATGGGCCGAAGCGTCGGCCGTGAACATGCGCCCGATGCTGTCCGTGCCGTACATCGGCGAAGGAAATTCCACAAAGAGCGGATTGTGCATCTCGCGCGTGACGGGATATTTTATTCCATCCCCGGCTGTTGCGACCATCACCACGCCGCCGCAGGCAAGTGTCAGTATGGTTTTTTTCATTGTCGAAATAAGGTAATGTTGGGTTAATATGTCAGGGTGTGAAATTATAAAATTTTAGCGCTATGCCCAAATGCGTACTGTCAAAAAAATAGCACATTTGTAGCTCAACCCCGAATGAAAGGGGGCGCAAGCGCACCTGAGGGTAGTATCACACGGCTCGGGTAATGCCGTTCAAATAGCTGAGAGCCGAAGGCTCGGTGGTGTCACTATCCCCGTCCGTAGCGTTAGCGGAGGGCGGGGCAACAGCAACCTATCATAAAGTGAGCCCGTGGAACGGGCGAATGTGTTGAATATTACATCTGAAGTCATCACACACTCGCCCTCTCCGTGGGCTCGCACAGCGGTATTCGCTTTTACCCCGCCCTCCGCTAACGCGTCGGACGGGGATAGTGACACCACCGAGCCTTCGGCTCTACGTTGGCGAATTACTCATTACTTGAAGAGGGTATTGCAAAACTTATAACTTATAATATGTTACGTCATGATGTAGGGCTGCACCCCGGTGCAGCCGCCAGGCTGGAGATAATCAGTCTGCACTATCGGCTGCTCCGGGGAGCAGCCGATAGTGCAGTTGTCAACATCAATTTTGCAATACCCTCAATCTCTCAGATTTGCAATATTTGCCGTCGCGGACCATTTGTAGGGTGTATAAAACGAAGCAGGACGCTCCTTCGCGGAGAATCCTGCTTTTATGCGTCATAAGAGTATAAAATTTTGATTTTTTTGCTATGAGAGTTTTTACATTCTTATGACGCTGTATTTATATTAACGGAATATTGCGGGATTTATTTTACGATGACCTTAAAAGATTTCACACCGTCGGCATTTGCTGCGCGGAGGAGATAGAAACCGCGGTTCATTTCTATTGAAGCCTCGCCTTCCACTGTAGCTGCCGCTACGCGCTGTCCGTTGAGCGAGAAGATTTCGGCTGTGGTGGGGATGTCGGCTTTTACGATGATTTCACCTGCTGCGGTGAATACCTGTACGTTGTTGTCGGTTTTGTCGTTAACTATTGACTCGGTGCCGGCTACCTCTACTTTGTCAAGATAGATGTCAAACACGTTGGCGCCTGCGCTGGTGTTGTAGGTAGAGGTGTAGACCATGAAGAGGCTGTGCTTGCCTGATACCGGTTTCACGATGGGACCTGCTGTCTTCATGCGGGTGCCCCATGCGCCTGTACCCTGAAGGCGTACCTGGCAGATAGGCTCGTGGTCAGCGAGAATATCGTCAAGGTTCTGGTCGAAATCCTCGTCGGTGTAAATGAAGTCGGGATCGAGGTCGATGTAGAATGAGAAGTTGGACTGCTCGATCGGACCCATGTATGAGGGTTCGCTGGCGTGGTTGACGATGATGCGTTTGTATGAACCGTCGCCAAGGTCGATGCCGTCGCCGCTTTCGTCGTAGAATTCGATGACCGTACCGTTGCCGGTGTAACCGATGTTACCTGCCGATTCGTACTGGCCTTTGGCGCGCACTGCGTAGCACCAGGGATTGCCCTGACCTTCGGGACAGTCGATAAATGTCATGTGGAATGCGTCGGGTGCGGGCTCTACATTCTCAAGCACGATACCGCAGTCGGTGGCTATTGGCCATACGGCGTCTTTTACGAATTCGATATGATGTACGTTCGTTCCGCCGCCGACCCATTTGCATATCACCTTGTGGGTGCCGGTGATATTGTTTGCAAGATTTTTGGCAAGATTGATATATGCCTTGTTCTCAAGGTTACGGCCTGTCCATATCGTGGTGACGAGATTTGCGGCTTCGGGAGAATCGAGATAGATTTCCACATAGTCCTTCATGTTTTCGCTCCAGTGGGTGAAGTTGACGACAATCTGCTTGTAGCCGCCGTTGCCGAAATCGACATTGCCGTAGTCGGCGAGGAAACCGTCGGCAGTCCAGCCCCATGATTCACCGTCGAGACGTGCGTCGGGGAATTCTTCGGGATTCATTGCGGTAGACTCCGTGGAGTTGAGGCGGAGAGCGATTTCGCTGTATCCTTCATACTGGTCGGGCGAGAGGAGGGCTATCATGTCGTCGTTGCCCGGAGTGCCGTCCTCGTTGAGGTTGCGCACGAAGTCGGCGGGTACGAGTTCCTGTTCGTAGAAATTGATGGCGCGGATATTGCCGGCACCGGCCACAAAAGTAAGATATACATTCTGTTTGCCGGTAGGTTTGGTATAGGTGATGCCTTCCATAGCCGGACCGTTGCTCCATGATTCCTGCGGAGTGTTGCAAGAGAAATTGGAGGCGTAGGTCACGAAGTTGTCGTAGCCGCCCGTCTCGTTGAGCGCTATCTGGGTGAAGGGTACCGACTCCTCGTAGGTTGGGCCGGCGTGAAGTATTGCCCATCCGTCGCAGTACCATCCGTTGGCAAGGTCGATGGCGGCTGCCTTGTACTTGTTGCCGTCAGGGCCGAAGTCGACCTGTCCGAGAGCTACTTTGGTGTCTTCGCCTGTCCAGCCGATATAGTTGCTGACCATATTGAAATGAGCGCCGCTCTCAAATACCTCTACATCGGGATTGCTTGAGTTGGTTTGAATCGCGAGCGAAATTTTGGGAATACTCAGTTCTGCCGAGGCAACGTTACTGCCCAGCATCATCAGGCCTGCGAGACCTGCGGTAATAAAAGTAAACTTTTTCATATTAAAATAGATTGGTTAACGTTCACATGGTTGATATTAAGGTGCATGGCCGATATTAAGGCGCGATGCAACAATGCAAAAATATAGTATCGCAAAGTTAAACCGAGGCGCAAAGCGCTCAAAAAATATAATTATCGGCTCAAATGCGACGATACGTCATTTTTTTACTGCCGTCGACCGTAAGGTGCAGCTTCCGGGCTGCAGACCGGGGGAGGTGACGGTGACACGGATGTCGCCGGGAGTGAATGTGGTGCGCGCCACTATGCGCATCAGTCCGCCTTCGGCCTGAAGCTCCGTGTCGCCCGGCGAGTGGTAGCTCAGGTCCTTGCCGGGGGTGACGTAGAAGTTGTAGGAACCCTTGTAGGATGCTTCGCCGTCGACGGTGAATGTCAGCATGTTGTCGGCACGCGGACACCAGTTGCCGTCGCGGTCGACCACCGTGGCGGTGATTATGAAGGCGTCGGAGCCGTTGGCGAGCAGCGGAAATCCGGAGCCGTCGGGCAGACTCGGCGCCGTGTAGCGCTCTACCTTTATGGCGTATGGCTCGCCGGCTGAACGTACGCTCTCGCGGCATACCTCGCGCCCCTCGGCGTCGAGACCGACAGCCGTCAGTTCGCCCGGCTCCCATTCGATGCCGCTCCACGTGCAGCGGCGCGTGGCGGGGTCGGGTGTCACGACGCCTTTGCTCTCGCCGTTGAGCCGCAGCTCCACCTGCGGGCAGTTGCTCCATGCGTCAACATCCTGCACGCCCGAGTAGTTCCAGTGGCTCTGGAGCGCCACGCCGGGACGCTGTTCAAACGGCACCCACAGCGCGTTCTGATATATGCGGTATTTCAGTTTGGGGAAGCGGTTGGCATCCATGGCGCACGAGCCGAGGCTCTTCTGGTCGCGCATGCCGTTGAGGTATATGGTGTAGCCCTCGCCGTAGGTCTCGGCGAGCATCCAGTCGATCCACCCGCATGCGCGGTTGTTGACGTCGTCGAGATAGTTCTGTACGTAATATTGCGAGAACGGCTTCTCGTTGTCGTAGTCGAAACGCGCTATGCACCAGCTCGGATTGCCGCTCCAGTTCGTGCCGTACACTTCGGCGTTGAGCGACGGGTAGTCGGGATGCTTCTCGTAGCGGTTGGTGTAGCCGATTACGAGCGGGTCGGCGGCATTCCAGTGCTCCGGATAGCCGTCGCGGTTGAGCACGAGGCGCGGGGCGATGAAGTCCCATTTGTCAACTTCCTGTTTGGTATAGACAGGCCAGTAGCGTTCGCCGTCCCATGGCAGTCCGTTGTTCGATTCCCACACGGCCACGCACGGGTGGTTGCGGTAGGCGATGATGAGGTCGCGGTCGTATTCGCGCTTGTAGGTAAGCGCCGGCTCGTTTTTGAGCGCCCATTCGTTGTCGCCCGAGTTGACTATGAGGAGCACTCCGTATTCGTCGCAGGCGCGGAAAGCGTCGGGAAACGGTGCCTGGTGACCTACGCGCAGTGTGTTGCCGCCGCAGGCCGCAATGCGGGCTATGTCCTGCCACTGGAACTCCTCCGGAAGACCGGCGCCGAGTCCGGGATAGAGGTTGCGGTTGCCGAAGCCGCGGAGTATGCACAGCTCGCCGTTGACATAGCAGTGATCCTTGTCCCAGGTGATGGTGCGCAGACCCATGCGCTCGCGGCGCGTGTCGGTGGTCTTGCCGTCGGCTTTCACCTCATAGACGACATCGTAGAGGTATGGGGTGCCCGACAGCCCTACAGGATACCACAATGTCGGGTCGGCGATGGTATCGGTATGGTCGAATGTGGCGGTGGCGTGCGGGCCGATGATGCGGCGGTCGGAGCGGCTGAGCACGCAGCGGCCGTCGGCATCGATGACTTTTGTGATGAGTTCGGCTCTCACGGGTTTCTCTTTGGAGTTGGTTACATTGGTAAGCATCCTTACCACGGCCTCGTTGTCGTCGGCCGACAGTGTGCCGAAATATGTGCCCCACTGATTATGGGGGGAGTAGCAGTTGCTCGGTATGTATACAGGGTCGGTGACATCCATCACCACCTTGCCCACGATACCGCCCATCGCCTGGCCGAAACCTTCGTTTTCGGCAAATCCGGGGTAAGTGAAGAATGTGTCGCGTGAGTTTGACACGCGCACGGCCACGGTGTTCTCCCTGCCGTATTCGAGATAGGGCGTGATGTCGACCTCGAAAGGTATGGAGCTGCCCACGTGGGTCACCGCCGCGGGCTGCGCGACGGCGCTGTTGCCTTTGACCGGCGAGCCGTTGACATATACGGTCATGCCAATGTTGACGCCGTAGAACATCAGCGTCACCCTCTTCCCTTTGTATGATTTGGGTATGTCGAGCGATTTGCGATACCATACCTCGCCGCGCCAGCAGCGTTCGCCGGTCGATGCGTTGAGGAAGGTGTCAAACTCGTTGAAGCAGTGCGGTATGCCGACTTTCTCCCACTGACTGTCATCGTAGCCGGGTGCGCTGAGCACGGTGTCTGACACCGTGTTGGCTGGCGGGATAAGACCGAATTCGGTCAGGGCGCCCGACACTTCGTTGCCCTCTTTGTCGGTAAGCCGCTCCACGCTGACGTCGGCATAGCGTATCGCTGCGTTGACCGGAATGTCGAATGCCGTGCCGACGGTACGTTGCAGGAATCCGACAGTATTTCCGATTTCGGCAATATCGTTCTCCTTGACGGTGGTGAATATGTCGGCCAGGCTGACGGTCTTCGTCCCGGTCACGTTGCGCTTGTCGTCGTAGAACGTGCATGTCACGTCGCCGCCGTATATGCTGTCGCCGGCGAATGTCAGCACGAGCCGGTCGATTTCGTGCGTGCCGAGCAGGTCGGCGCTGATGAGGGTCGATTTGCCCGCGGTCGATGTCGTCTCGCGCTTGTTATCGTTGATGTCGAAGTTTACTTTGCCGTCGACAGTCACGGTGCCGTATTTGAGCAGGTTTTCAGCGCCGTCGACTATTTTGGTGAAGCGCCACGGCGTATTGCCGATATTGATTGATTCGCGAGCCGACAGCGGCAGCAGTGCCGCGGCCGACAATATGATTGAAGCAATGCGTTTCATGAAATGGTTTGGGAATTGAGGTAGACTATAGGGGCGGGGGCGTCTCGCCCCCGTGGTAATTTTTGTCGGAATTTATTGGAAGTGGTGGAGGAATATTACGGGGGCGGGACGCCCCCGCCCTACATCACCTTATCGTACTACGACCTTGTGGGTTGAGGTGCCCGATGCGGTATCTACCTTGACGATGTATATGCCGGGCTCCATGTTGAGTGACACGGGCTGCATGACGGTGACGTGCGATGTCATGACTCCCGATGTGGTGTATATGGAGGCAGCCGCTCCGTCGGGTGCCGCGATGCGTATATGACCCTCGCCCCCTTCGACGGTCACTACCGCCTCGTCGGCTGTGATGGTGCCGATGCCCGCGATGTCGACGGTCGATGTGGCGAATGCTCCACCCTGATTGGATGCGTCGATAGCCTGCACGCCCCATTGGTATGAGCCGTCGGCAGGTACCTGCATGGTGTATTTGCAGCGGCGTATGGCTCCGTGGGTGTCGGCCACGCGGATATAGCCTGTGGTGAGGTCGGCGGGGAGTACGGAAAGTGTCTTTCCTGTGGCTGTGTCGCGCAGGAAGAGGTTGTAGCGGAGGGCTTCGGCGGGAGTGGTGTCGTCGGCGGGCGCTGTCCATGTGAAGGTCACGTTGCCGTCGCTGCATACCGCGCGGAGCGCTGCTGGAGCTTCGGGAGCGGTATTGGCGGCCTGTCCTTTGTCGGCTCCGGCATTGCGCCATAGCTCGGTGCTGCAGCCTTTGCCGCAGTCGCCGTTTATCCAGCCGGAGAACCATGCGTCGAGGTGACCGTCGCGGTCGGCGTCGACAAGGTGGTGGGCGCCGTGGGTGATGCGGCTGAAGTGCCCTTTCTTGTTGAACGGGTCGTCGTAATGTGCGCCGTAGGTGTCAAACTGAAAATCACCCTTGTTGATGTAGATGACGGTGGTGTGCTCGTTGCTGCGGAAATGGCCGCCGGCGAGTATGTCGGCGAGGCCGTCGTTGTTGACGTCGCCCACGGCAATCTGTGTGCCGTCGCTACCCTCGAATTGGTCGAGCGGCATCATCTCGAACCTGCGGTCGCCGAGATTCCTGCATATATAGAAATTCTTGGTGTTGGTGTTGAGGTAGTGGCCGGCGAAAATCAGGTCGGGGAGGCCGTCGGCATTGAGGTCGGCCACGGTCGACGATGCGTTGGTCACCGGGTGGAAACGGTCGGCGTGCTCGGTGAACGTGCCGTCACCGTTGTTCCAGTAGAGATGGATTTCCGATGTGCGCGATGCTCCGTAGCCCGTGGTGAGCAGGTCGAGGTAGCCGTCGCCGTCAATATCCTCGAGCACAACCGAACCGTCGGTAAGCCCGTGGAATGGAGCATTGCCCTCGAGCGGTGTCTGTTGCAGTTCGAAGGTACCGTCGCCGTTGTTGCGGTAGAGGTATACCACGCGGCAGGCCTCAATAGGGTCGGCCGACTCGTAGCGTGCGGCTTCGTCAAATCCGGCCATTGCCACATCGGGATAGCCGTCGTTGTCGTAGTCGCCCACGGCAATCCAGTTGTGGGCCTTGCCGCCGTGGTTGCCGTTGAAGAGCGCGCGCAGTCCGTGGCCGCTGACCTCGGTGAAAGTGACAGCACCGGTGCTTCCTGTCGTGTCGTTGTGGTAGAGGTGCACACCGATGGCCGACAGGTCGGTATCGGCATCGCGCCAGCGGTAGCCGTAGTCGTCGAGACCCGCTACAAGGAGGTCGAGGCGCCCGTCGTTGTCATAGTCAATCCACACCGGCGAGGAGAATGCAGTGCCTTTCAACCGTCCTTTGCCTCCGCGGCGGAACGTGCCGTCGCCGTTGTTGTAATACAGGTTGACCTGCACGGTGGAGTTGTTGATATGAGTGTTGCGGTCGCTGTAGAACAGGTCGGGGTAGCCGTCGTTGTTGACGTCGCCCCATGCCGCGCCGGTGTACTGGGCGTGGTAGAACTGGTACTGCGGATTGCCCGAGGTCGACGACGATGTGACCGGCGACGCGACCTTGGTGAATTTCACGTTGTCGGCCGGCGACTGTGCCGCTGCCGTCATTGCAGCGAGCATGAATGCGGTGGTTATTGCACTGTATTTCATCGGTGTCAGATTTGGTTCATTATTAAGAATGGTGTCTATTTCTCCACGAGGAGCATCTCTATGTCGGTAGTGTCGGCCCATCGGTTGACCCAGGGTATCGTAAGCCCGTTGTCGTCGATGTGTATGGGGAGCCACACATAGCGCGAGTCGACGAGGTCGTCTTTCTTCCAGCGGTCGAACATCGCCAGGAAAGAGCCGTCGCCGAGGGGGAGGGCGAATGTGCTCTGGCAGTGGAATGTCTTGTCGGCGTCAATGCCTGTGCAGGGGTTGGGAAGCAGTTTGTACGGACCCATCACGTTGTCGGCCACGGCGTAGGCGGCTTCGTTAGGCGACCATCCGGAGCATCCCGACGTGATGATGTAGTAATGCCCGTCGTGCTTGAATATCGCGGGCGCCTCGCGCGATTCGCCGGCGAAGTTGCGTGTGAACACGCCGGTGTGCTTGAGGTAGTCGTCGGTGAGGCGGCTTATGTAGAGCGTCGCGTTGCCTTCGGAGGAGTAGATGAGGTAGGCACGTCCGTCGTCGTCTTTATATAACGCCATGTCGCGGCTCTCGGTGCCGTTGGGACGCACCGCTTCGATAAAGGTGAACGGACCCGTGGGGGAGTCGCTCACGGCCACGCCGGCCGTGGCCTGCCAGTAGTTGTAGCTGTCGACATGCATCCACATGACGAACTTGCCGGTATTGTCGTTGTAGATAACCTTAGGCCGCTCCACCACCATGGTGGGGTGAATGTCGGAGTCGGGATTGACGGTGTCGGGCGAGAGCACTATACCCTCGAATTTCCAGTTCACGAGGTCGGTGGATGAATAGCACGACACGCCGGTGAAGTCGGTGCGGTAGCATTCCCACCCTACATTGGGGGAGCGGTAGGTCTGTTCACCTTTGTATTCACCGTACCAGTAGTATGTGTCGCCATGCTTGAGGATGCCTCCGCCATGGGCGTTGATAGGGTTGCAGGATGTGTCGAGCCATACGTCGCCGTTGGCGGGTGCGTTGCCCTGTGCGCTTGCGCCTGCGGCGGCGACGAGAAGAGAAGAAAGTGTTAATGTCAGTCGGTTCATTCGTTAGGTTTTTTTTGTTCGCGCTGACGCTTTTCAAATTCTTTTGGCGTCATGCCGAACTGTTTCTGGAATATTTTTATGAAATATGAAGGCGAGTTTATTCCTACGATGTAGCATACCTCGCCGATGCGGTATGAGCCTTCGGTGATGAGGTCGGCCGCTTTCTTCAGGCGTATCAGGCGTACGAAGTCGGTGGGCGACGTGCCGATGAGGTCCTTGAGCTTGCGGTGGAGCGACGAGCGCGACAGGTTGACCTGGTCGGCGAGCATCTCCACACCGAAATTGGGGTCGGTGAGATTTTCTTCGATGCTGCGTGTGATTTTGTCGAGCAGGTTTTTGTCGGCCGAACTCATGCCCGCGTTGGTGATGGTGGTCATGAACGGATTTCGGGAATAGTTCTGGCGGTCGCGGCGGCGCTTGTCGAAGATGGCCTTTATCTGCGCGAGCAGGTATTTCATCGAGAACGGTTTCTCGATATATGCGTCGGCACCCTCCGAAAGTCCCGATACTTTGGAGTTGAGGTCGTTTTTGGCGGTGAGGATGATTATCGGGAGGTGGCTTACCTCGATTATGCCGCGGATGTTGCGGGTCAGCTCCATGCCGTCCATCTGCGGCATCATGAGGTCGGTGATCACCATGTCGACCGGAGTGTCGGGATTGGTGACTATTTCAAGGGCCTCCACTCCGTTGGCGGCCGTGAGCACTTTGTAGTATGCGCCGAGTTTTTCGGCGATGAACTGCAGCACCTCGCTGTTGTCCTCGACGAGCAATATTACCTGAGAGTGATCCCTCCCTATTTGCTGTTTGCTGTAAGTCAGTGAGTTATGTGTAACTTCCGCGTTTTCGGCAATCTCGCTGCAGTCGGTCACCTGAACATCTTCGCCGGTGGAGAGATTGAGTTTCAGCGTGAAGCAGTTGAGGCCGTCGACTATGCTGTATGTGAGGGTTCCGCCCATCAGTTCGGCAAGCGAGCGGGCCAGGTTGAGTCCTATGCCGGTAGAGGAATCGGCGTTGGCGTTCTTTTCCATCTGGTAGAACGCGTCAAATATTTTTTCCTGATATTCCGGTGCTATCACGTCGCCGTCGTTGAGCATGCGGAGTGTCATCATACTGTTGTCGGAGCGCAGGTCGACCGAAATATGCCGCTGGCAGTAGCGCGCGGCGTTTGACAGCAGATTGTTGACAATTTTGATGATGCCGTTGCGGTCGCCATTAACGCAGCATCCCTCCTGCGGGAGAGTGGCATCGACAGTTATGTCGCGGTGTCGGAGTAGCGGTTCGAATTCGCTGATTTTCTCTTTGAGCACCGACGTGATTTCCACGCGCCCGAGCGAAAGCTCCATGCGGTTTTTGTCGATTTTGCGGAAATCGAGCAGCTGATTGGTGATTGACATCAGTTCGTTGGTGCTCCGTTGCATCGTCATGAGGCTTCGTGAAATCTCGGGGTCGCAGATGTTCATGTCGAGCAGCGACTCGAGCGGGCCGTTGATGAGGGTGACGGGGGTGCGGATTTCGTGGGCAATCTTGACGTACAGGTCGAGCTTGGAGCGGTAGATTTCCTTCTCCTTCTCGTCGTTGAACTGGCGCTCCTTGTCGGCGGCCTTGTGGCGCATGCGCCGTCGCCAGAGCATGAATATCAGGAACAGCAGTGCCACGCCGAGGATTATGTACATGGCTATGGCGAGGTTGCTCAGATACCACGGCGGCAGGATGGTGATGGAGAGAGTCTGCTCGCCGTCGCTCCATACGCCGTCGGCATTGGCGCCCTTCACATGGAATGTGTATTCGCCCGGAGGGAGATTGGCGTAGGTCATAGAGCGGTTGTTGGTGGTGTAGACCCAGTCGGAGTTGACATTGTCCATTCGGTAGGCGTACATGTTGGACGCCGCGTCGATATATGACAGTGCGGCAAATTCAAACGCTATGATGTTCTGCGTGTTGTCGAGGGTGATGTGTCCGGTGCCGGTTACCGACTCCTTGAGCGGCGAGCCGGGGGTATTGGGCGATATTTCCTCGTTGTTGACGGTAAGGCCGGTGATATAGACGGGCGGCGGCACGTCGTTGGTGCGTATGTTGCAGGGGTCGAACGATACGAGTCCCTCCGAGCAGCCGAAGTAGAAACGGCCGTCGGATGCCTTGAGCGCACCTTTGTAGCTGAACTGGTTGGCCGGCAGACCGTTGCCCGTATTGTATACGGTATTTGTGCCGTCGGCGGGATTGAAGCGTACAAGGCCGTTGTTTGTGCCGAACCACAGGCAGCCGTTTTTGTCCTCGAGCATCTTGTAGGCGGTGTCGTCGGGCAGTCCCTGCTGCAGGCTGTAGGTGGTGAATGTACCGTCCTTGGGGTTGAACGTGCATATTCCGCCGCGGTCGGTCGAGAACCACAGCTGTCCGCGCGAAGTCTCGATGACATTGCTCACTGAGTTGGAGCTGAGTGTCGTCGGGTCGTTCTCGTCGTGGGTATAGTGGTGTATCTCCTTGGTCGACGGAGTGTAGCGGTATACGCCGTTGCCCATCGTTATCACCCATATATCGCGGTTGGAGTCCTCCATTATGTCGAAGTTGTAGTTGAGGCCGAACTCGGGAATGAGTGTCATCGGCATGGTGTTGCCCGAGGTGTTGTAGATGCTCCAGCCGTTGCCGAGCCACACGTTATCGTCGCTGTCCTCGCACAACGCATATATGCTCTCCTCGTTGATGCCGAGGTCGGCGGCGGAGTAGTGGCGCACGCGTCGGGTGGCGTAGTCGATGATGTCGACACCGTTCTTGAAATAACCCACCCACATTTCGTTGTCGCGTCCGAGCAGGGTGAGGGTCTTGTTGTCGTGCAGCTGCAGACGGCCCCCGGTCAGGCTGTTGTTGTCGAAAAGTCCGGTCGAGGGGTCGAAGATGCTGACGCCCGCATCTTCAGTGGCAAGCCATATCAGTCCGTCGGGTGATTCTGCTATGTCGCGTACGCGTTTGCTGGCAATGGAGTTGCCGGAGAGCGGCACATAGCGCAGAAAATTGCTGTGGAACGGCGAGATGTAGTTTATGCCGCCGAGGTTGGTGCCTATCCATATACCTTTCTCTCGGTCACGGAATATCTTGCCTATCTGGTTGTCGGAAAGGGTGGCGCTGTTCATCGGGTCGTAAGCTATGTGGTCGACGGCACCCGAACCGGAGTCGATGATGAACACACCCACCTGAGTCCCGACCCATATTTTGTCGTCGAAAACCTTGACGTCGCGGATTATTTTATTGTGAATCTGCGGCGTGTCGAAGTCGGTGACCGAATTGCGCCGTTTGTTGAAGCGGCGCAGTTTGCCGGTGTGGCTGCCTATGACAATATCGTTGTCAATGTCGGCCATACAATATATATTGTCGCCCTTGAGAGTATTTCCGTCGCTGTCGCCCAGATACTGCTCGAAGCTGTCGGTATTGCTGTCGTAGCGGTATATGCCGTTGCCGTTGGTGCCTATCCATATCTTGTCGCTCTTGTCGATACAGATGCTTTCTGCGCTGCCGTTGTCGGGCTCGTCGGCCGAGCCGAAGATATAGTGCCTGATGCTGCCGTCGGGGGCGAGCCTGAATACGCCCTGGTTGGGCAGCACAATCCAGGTGTTGCCCTCGTTGTCGGCCTTTATGTCGGAGACCCAGTTGGTCATCTTTACGCCGTCGTCGGCCGCCTTGTCGATGTAGGTGAAGCGCTCGAAACGCGGGTTGAGGATGAATACGCCGATGTCGGTGCCTACGTAGAGGGTGTTGTCCTCCTTGGTGTGGAGGGCGCTGATATTGTTGTTGCGTATGTTCTTGTCGCGGTCGTGGCAGTCAAACACCCTGATGTTGCGGCCGTCGTAGCGGTTGAGCTTGTTGCGCGTGCCGAACCACATGAAGCCGTCGGGAGTCTGTGCTATGGCCTTGATGTCGGTCTGCGACAATCCGTTCTCCTTGTTGATGTTTCTGAAATAGAAATGATGCGACGGAGCCTGCGCGGCCAGGGGCAGCACAGACAGGCATAACAGTATGGTCAGCAAATACTTTTTCATGCGATTTTAAGGAATGCTCAAAATTAATAATGACTGTTATTTTAATCGGCTCAAAAAATGTAAAAATAGTAGAAAGGAGCCTCAGACGGTGTTTGCACGCTATAAAATTAAGCTAAATATTATATTTATTAGGCGTGCCGTGTCCAAAATTTAATGTAATAATTACGAATTTTGCGAAAAATATATTTAAATTTGAAAGCCATGAAAAAAATTCTGCTTGTATTAGCACTCGTATTGTCGCAGTTGCCGGCTTTGGCGTCGGCCGGACGGCGTGCGCTTCCGTTCAACGACGGCTGGTCTTTTTACAAAGTCTCCGCTCCGGATGAAGTGTCGGAGGTGACGTTGCCTCACTGCTACAATGCTGACGATGGCACGCGCCCCGACTATTACCGCGGAGAGGCAGTGTATACAAAAACATTTGACGCGCCGTCGACGGCGAAGGGCGAACGCGTGTTTGTCCGTTTCGAGGCGGTCGGGTTTCAGGCCGGGGTAAAGCTCAACGGCGTGGCGTTGGGACACCATAAAGGCGGGTTTACCGCTTTCTGCTACGAACTGACCGACCTACTCCGTCCCGAGGGAAATGTCATGGAGGTGACGGTCGACAACCGCAAGGACATGACGCTTGCTCCCATCAATGCCGATTTCACCATGTTCGGAGGCATTTACCGTCCCGTCAGCCTGTTGGTACTGCCGAAAGTCAACATCACGCCGCTTGACTATGCGTCGTCGGGAGTCTATTTCGAGCAGCTTGAAGCCGATGAAAAAAGTGCGCGCGCCGCGGTAAAGGTGCTCGTCGACGGATATACGGATAAAGAACTGGCCGGCATGAATTTGTATGTGAGTCTCGGCCGCGGAGGGACGGCGACGTTTTCCCAATCGGCCCATATTATTGAACACAATGGATTCAAGGCGTTTGTCGATACGTTGGAGGTGTCGCAGCCGTCGCTGTGGAACGGACGGGAAGCGCCGGCGCTATACAATCTTTCGGTGAGTATTCTTAATGAAGAAGGTACTATACAAGACCGCGTGGAGGAGACAGTGGGCTTCCGCACCGTCACGGTCGACCGTGAAAAAGGCCTGAGTCTCAACGGTCGTCCCAACAACATACGCGGAGTCAACCGCCATCAGGACCGCCCCGGCAAAGGGTGGGCCATCTCCGAGGCCGACCACCGCGAGGATATGGAGCTTATCAAGGAGATAGGCGCCAACGGCATCCGTCTCGCCCACTATCCGCACGCGCAGTATTTCTACGACCTTTGCGACAGGGAGGGTATGCTCGTATGGGCTGAGATTCCTTTTGTGGAGCAGGCTCCCGATACGGAGGAGTTTGCCGCGAGCACGCGGAGCCAGCTTATCGAGCTGATACGCCAGAATTACAATCACCCGTCGATATTCTGCTGGAGCCTGTTCAACGAGCTTGGCGGCGACGGTGCCGAGAAGATAGTGACCGAGCTCAACGACATCGCCCACCGCGAAGACCCGCACCGTTACACCACCGGCGCTTCCAACAATGATAACTCGCCGCTCAACGATATTCCCGACATCATGGCCTACAATACGTACCCCGGCTGGTACTGGGCCGACCCCGCCACGATGCAGTACGCCATCGACTGGAAGCACCGTCCCGACAAGCAGCCGCTTGCCATCAGCGAATACGGCGCGGGCGCGAGCGTCAGGCATCACGGCGTGCTCACGGAGCATCCCGAGCCGGGTGGCGAATACCACCCTGAGGAGTGGCAGGCCACGGTGCACGAAATCAACTACCGCGAGATTGACAAGCGCGATTTCGTGTGGGGCACATTCGTATGGAACATGTTTGACTTCGCGAGCGCAGGCCGCACCGAAGGCGACACCCACGGCATGAACGACAAGGGACTCGTCACATACGACCGCTCCACGCCCAAGGATGCATTCTTTTTCTACAAGGCCAACTGGAATCCGGAGCCGATGGTGCACATAGCCGGCAAACGTTTCAGTCCGCGCGGCGAAGAGGCGCGTCAGGTCAAGGTCTACACCAACTGCGACGGCGTCTACCTCATTCACGACGGAGTGCGCTATTACCCCGACGGCAATCCGCAGGCGCATGTCTACACATGGGATAACATCCCGTGGAAAGAGGGCGACAACCGCTTTACGGCGCACGCCTTGCGCGACGGCAGGACTATTTATGACAATTGTGTAATAACCTACAAGAAATGATATAAATGAAAAAGATACTCACCGCAATGCTTCTCGCTACCGCCCTCGTGGCGGGAGCGGCCAAAAAGAGCGCCGTCGACTATGTCAACCCGCTTGTCGGCACGGCGTGGGAAGGGGAGGGGGGCACGGCTCCATTTGTCGGAAAACCTTTCATGATGACAAATTTCCTCCCGCAGACCCGTCAGAATAAGATGGGCTCGATGGCCTACGTATATGAAGATAAGGAGATTATCGGCTTTTTGGCATCGCACCAGCCTACGGTGTGGATGGGCGACTACGGCTACGTGTCGCTCATGCCGCAGATTTCGGATACGGTCAGCGTGCTCCCCGAAACACGCGGTCTCCGCTTCGACCATGCCGACGAGACTGCTACTCCCTACCGTTACAGCGTGAAGATGCTGACCCCCGACGGCAAAAGCATCAAGGGGGAGATGACCGCCGCAAGCCGAGCCGGCATAATGCGCTTCACCTATCCAAAGAAGGAGCGCCAGCGCGTCATCGTGCAGAGTATAAATCTCAATCCCGACCTCGGCGACTGGGCCAACGACTATGCTCCACGCATTGAGAAGTTGCGCGGATATGTGCATATCGACACCGTCAACAATGAAATCACGGGTTATAACCCCGACCGTCAGTCGGCACAGATCAGTCCCGAGCTGCCAGGTTTCAACGGTTACTTCGTAATCAAGTTCAACCGTCCCATAAAAGCGTGGGGTACATGGGACAAAGATGTAGTGACCCCCGGCTCGACGGAGCGATACGGCACCCGCTCGGGCGCTTACGTCGAGTTTGACAACCGTAAGAACGCTGTGGAGGCACGCGTAGGAACGTCGTTCATCAGTATCGAACAGGCACGCGACAATATGGCGCGCGAGCTGGCCGACAAGCCTTTTGACGCCGTCGCTGCCGCCACCCGCGCCGCATGGGAGGAAAAACTTGCCAAAATCGAGCCGAAAGGGATAGATGACGATACGAAGTCGGTGTTCTACACCGCCATGTACCACTGCTACCTTTTCCCCCGCGAGTTTTCGGAATACGGACGCTATTACAGCGCTTTTGACGACAAGGTGCACGAGGGCATCAGCTACAACGACTATTCGCTGTGGGACACCTTCCGCGCATATCATCCCCTCATGACCATTATCGAGCCGGAGCTTACCGGCGACTGGATAACGTCGCTCCTGCAGATGTACAAAGAGGGGGGATGGCTCCCGATGTGGCCCAATCCCGGTTATACCAACATCATGATAGGCACGCATGCCGATGCCGTCATCGCCGACGCCTACATGAAGGGAATACGCAATTTCGACGCCGACCTCGCATACGAGGCGATGCGCAAGAACTCGATGACTCCCCCCGACTGCGACACGCAGCGCCGCTACGGCGACCGCGACCGCTGGACGGCCTACGAGGCTCGCGCCGGAGCATCGTGGGCGCATTCGCTCGGTTACATTCCCGACGACCGTACCGCCGAGTCGGTGTCGCGCACGCTCGAGCATGCCTACGACGACTGGTGCGTGGCGCAGATGGCCCGTGCGCTCGGTCACACCGAAGATTATGAGCGGCTGATGCCCATGACGCAGTATTACCGTAACATTTACAATAAGGATAAAGGATTCATGCTCCCCCGCAAATACTCGGGCGAATGGATCGACCTCGACGACCATAACCGCACCGGACTCACCGAAGGCTCCAAGTGGACCTACCTCTTCTGCGTGCTCCAGGATATACCCGGCATGATTGAGATGATGGGGGGCGACGAGGCTTTCGCCGCCAAGCTCGACCGCAACTTCAGCGAGGGACACTATCGCCATGACAACGAACCCGGCCACCACTACATCTACCTCTACGACTGGTGCGGACAGCCCCGCAAGACGCAGGAACTGGTGCGCGAGCACACCCGCGTCAACTATCCCAATTCGCCCGTGGTCAACGGCAACGATGACTGCGGCCAGATGTCGGCATGGTACATCTTTTCCGTAATGGGATTCTATCCCGTGACCCCCGGCTCGAATATATTCGCCATCGGCGCGCCCCAATATCCCGAAATAAACGTGAAGGTGGGAGCCGACGGCCACAACCTGACAATACGCGCCGAAGGCCTGTCGGAAGAAAACAAATACATCGACCGAATGGAAATCGACGGCGTACCCCACACCGGCAACTTCCTCACCTGGGACGACCTAACCGGAGCCCGCGAAATAGTGTTCCACATGGGCCGCTGACGCAGAGAAGATAGAAGAAGATAGAAGGGGCGGGGGCGTCTCGCCCCCGTGGTAATTTCTTGAAATCAGGGAAAGGATACCACGGGGGCGAGATGCCCCCGTTCCATTCTATGCTATTGTCGATTATCGTGCAATATGTGTGTGTCAGTGGATTTATAAATTATATTACATCCAAATAGAAGGTTTTTAATTGATTTAACAATAAAATTCCAATTTTGGTCTAATATAATCAATCGAGTCCCGCAAGCAGGCGAGCGTCTGTTAAGACGCTGATTATTAGTAACCCTGTACGCCGAAGCGCAGCGTAGGCGTGCAGGGCGTAAACTATACGGTAAGGGAAGGCGTCCGTAGTGACGCCGATTTACATCATGCTTCTTACTGCATCATATCTGCATCTTCATCGCCCAGAATGGGAGTTCCATCCGGAAATCCGGCCTCACGTAAGAAATTTCGATATTCTTCTCTAAAACTTATCCGTTTGTGATGCTCTTTTTGGCTCATAATATATCTTCTTCTGACTTTCCGTGATGACGCATCCACTGAGAATGCTCCATATTTCGGAGCCCATTTTTTCCAAAGAGGGAAGTGCGGATTCACCCGCATGAATTTACTACTCTCGCTTTTTACGAGTTTTATGAAATCGGCTACGGCAATTGTTGCCGGAATATCGCATAATATATGGACGTGGTCGGGCATGCCGCCAATACGGCGAATGAATACACCGCGTTTGCCAGCGAAATCGAAGATATATTTATACAGCTCTTTTTCATGGTCTTCGGATATTACATATTCCCGATGGTAAGTGCCTATAACAATATGGTATGTAAGTGCAATGTGGCTCATATGGCAAAGATATATGTCATGAATGTAAAAAACAAATAATCATCGGAGTAAATCGGCGTCCTCCGGACGCCACCTTGTCTGCTTCGCTCATGCCCCGCACGCCTACGCTGCGCTTCGGCGTACAGGGTTACTAATAATCGGCGTCCTGACGGACGCCCGTCACTTGGTGTTATCGTGCAATGTATGTGTGTCAGGGGATTGCGATTTTATGGCTGTCGGGCGGTACGCTACCATTGTGCTATTTTTTGGAATGCGAGTTTGGCTCTGTTGTAGTTTAAAAAGATAAATTTGCGTTAATCAATATTAACGGGGCACGCCTCAGTGGATAACGGCTCACGCTATCCCGATTATTGACGGGGCATGCCTTCGGGCTTAGCCCGGATATTGCAAGACAGTGCTGACAAATCTGTACCAACAAACCATCATCAGAATACCATCTTACCTTATGATGAATAATATCGGAAAACTAAAGACGCTCACCGCCGCAGTTATCGTGATTGCTTCGGGTGCCGTGCAGACGGCACAGGCCGAAAAAATCGAATGCGGCAAATGGGCCATCAGTCTCGACCCTGACAGCAAGAAAGTGACTTTCGCCAAAGAGGGCAGCGACGTGCTGTCGGGCGTGTCGGTGCGCTTCAAGTACAACGGCGAAGTGTATGACACGTCGGACTACACGGCGGCAAGTATCAGCGACACCGCGGTGGCTGACAAGGCGGGCGACGCGCATGCCTATACCATCAGTTACACGACCGGCGGCGGTATGCCGGCCGTCGACCAGACATTCTTCATGTTTACCGACAGGGATTACTTCCTGACCGAGGTGACACTGAAATCGGACTCAAAGATAAAATCGAACTATATCGCTCCGGTCTATACCACGGAGCATAACCTGTTTCTCCCCGCCGACAACAGCAACCGCTTCCTGACGGTGCCGTTTGACAACGACGGATTTGTGACCTACGGCTCGCACACGCTCGGCTGCACGGCGCAGGACAAGGCCGCTATCGGCCGCATACCGCGCGACTCGATTTCGTTTGAGGTCACTTCGATATTCAACGGCAACACCCGGAAAGGGCTTGTCGTGGGGTCGGTGGAGCACGACAACTGGAAGTCGGCGGTGAGAGTGACCGGCAGCCCCATGACGCAAAGCTACATATCGCGTCTGGAATGCTTCAGCGGCGTGACGCATGCGGCCACCCGCGACGAGTATAACGGCTATCTGATGGAGCACGGAAGCCTGAGCGGCACCGAAGTGAAGTCGGCACGTTTCCTTGTCGGCCTTTTCGACGACTGGCGCACCGGCATGGAGACCTACGGCGAAGTCAACAATGTGTACGCGCCCAAACGTCCGTGGGACGGTCCGACACCGTTCGGCTGGAACAGTTGGGGCGGCATGGCTACGCATGTCAACTACGAAGGGGTGCTGTCGGTATCCGATTTCGTGAAGGAAAATATCCAGGGACACGGCAACTTCGCCCCTGATAATGTGGTGTTTATAGGTCTTGACTCATATTGGGGCAATCTCAATTGGGATGAGCTTGAGGATTTCTGCAACCGTTGCCGCGCCAACGGCCAGATTCCGGGCATATATACCACTCCTTTCTCCAACTGGACGCACAGCGACAGCGACCCGATTGAGGGCAACAACGGATATTACTACGGCGATGCCCTGCTTTATGTCAACGGCAAGAAAACAAGCCGCCTTGATCCGACCCACCCGGGTACACTTTCGCTGATGAACTATCAGATCGACCGTTTCAAGGCGATGGGTATCAAATATATAAAGCTTGACTTCCTCAACCACGGCAGCTGCGAGGCCGACGGCTTCTACAACAAGGACATCACCACCGGCATACAGGCCTACAACTACGGCATGAAGCATTTCGCCGAACGTTGCGGCGACGATATGTTCATCGTGCTGTCAATCTCCCCGCTGTTTCCCGCGCAGTATGCCAACGCACGCCGCATCAGTTGCGACGCGTGGGGCGAGATGTGGCACACGAGCTATATGATGAACAGCCTGTCGTTCGGCTGGTGGCTCGACCGCGTGTACAGCTACAACGACCCCGACCATCTTGTGATGGGCGACCGCAGCGACGCGGAGAACATGTCGCGAATGACATCGGGTGTGTGCACCGGCTACTGCATGATGGGCGACAATCTTTCGACCGCAGGCAACTATATAGGCACGGCGGCATCGCAGGAGAAAGCGAAAAAATATTTCACCAACCCCGAGATAAACGAGGCCATCAACCTCGGCCGTTCGTTCCGTCCCGCCTACGGGCACCTGCTTCACGGCAGGAACAATTCGATAGACCTGTTCTATCTCGAGACTGACGACTCCTGGTACATAGCCTATTTCAACTACGAGGAGGCTACGAAGAGCGGCTGGCTCGACCTGTCGACGCTCGGTATCGACGCCGGCAAAGTGGATATGGACCGCAGCAAGGAGATATGGTTTGACAAAAAGGTGGAAATCGATTCCCGCGGACTTAAATACGAGCTTCCCTACAATCAGGCCAAGCTGTTCAGGCTCTACAAGAAGTGAGCAATCGGAGCTCTCCAAGCACTCTGAGAGCTCCGAGGACTCCAAGCACTGCTACAATCTATCATAAAATAAACCAACATATTACCATAATGAAAAAACTTAGCTATTACAGACTGTCGGTTGCGGTCGGCCTCATGGCAATGATGGCGGGACTGCAATCGTGTGGTGACGACGACAAACCGAAGACGGAATATGACCCGTCGGCACCGGTAGAGGTCACCGACTACTATCCGACCGAGGGTGGCGTGGCTACCAAACTGATACTTAACGGTTCGAATTTCGGAACCGATGTTTCCAAGATACAGGTCCTTGTCAATGAGCGGCCTGCGGCGGTAGTAAGCTCGGTCGGCGACCAGATATACGCCATCTGTCCGCGCAAGCCGGGCGAAGGCGATGCCGACAATATCATAGACTGCAAGGTGGCGGTTGTTGTCGACGGGCACCGTGCTGAATATCCCGTAACGTTCAAATACAAGATACAGACCGTGGTGACGACGGTGTGCGGCATGAAGGACGCTCCCGACGACCCCGTCACCGGCAACCTGGCACAGACCTCTATGCCCCCCGTGACCTATCTCGCGGTCGACAACGACAACAATATTTTCGCGTCGCTGCGCAACCGCAACAGCTACTACAACAATAACAAGGTGATGATGGTCAACGAGGACGAGGATTTCAGCAAAATCCTTATCCCCGACACCGGCGCGCCCCTCAACCAGCCCTGTATGCTCGACGACGGCAAGACAGTGTATATCCCGACCGACAACGGACTGGAGTACTGGACAATGTCGTCGGACAACATGTGGAGCCCGATGAAGCAGTCGCTTAAGCCCAACACCGGCCAGACACTGACATTCGACTTCAAGCATTCATTTGCCATGTGCAAGTATGACGGCTACATGTACGTACGTCCGAAGAACGGAATCCTTTACCGTTTCGATCCGGAATCAGGACTTACCACTCAGGTCGACAACGGTCTTATGAATGGCTCCGACGCCTACATGACCTTCAGTACGAAGAACCCCACCATGCTCTATCTGGCCTACACCAACAACCATTGCATCTACTCGTACGACATCCTTACAGGAAAGCATGAGCTTATCGCAGGCATCTCGTCGCAGTCGGGCTATATCGACGGTAACGGTGCGTCGGCCATGTTCAACGAGCCGCGCCAGCTTATCCTTGACGAGAACGACGACATGTACATCGCCGACACCAACAACCACTGCATCCGCAAGGTGACCCCCGACGGAAAGGTGAGCACAGTAATCGGTATTCCCGGCGAAGCCGGCTATCAGGACGGCGCACCCGACGAGGCACTTTTCAACCGTCCCTTCGGCGTATGTATCAACAAGGATGGCATCATCTATATCGGCGACTTTGAAAACCAGTGCATCCGCCGTCTTGCCATCGAATAACAAACCTGACAAAATCAAACAGCAATGGATAAAAGGATAATATTCATCATAACATGCCTGTTTATGGCGATTGGCGCCGTGGCACAGGACGTGACAGTGACCGGAACGGTCTATGACGAGCTCAACGACCCGTTTCCCGGTGTGGTAATTCAGCCGAAAGACCGTCCCGGTGTGGGTATCACCACCGACATCGACGGTAACTTCTCAATCAAAGTGCAGAAAAAGGATGTACTTGTGGTATCATGCCTTGGCTATACTACGCAGCAGTTTGATGCCGACGAAGTGACCGGTCCTCTCACCATTCACATGGAGCCTTCGAGCCAGATGCTCGACGAGGCAGTCGTGGTGGGCCTCGGCACACAGCGCAAGATTTCAGTGGTCGGCGCTGTTACATCGGTCAATGTCGACGAGCTGCAGACACCCGCCACCAACCTTCAGAACATGCTCGGCGGCCGTGTGCCCGGCGTGATTTCAATACAGAAGAGCGGTGAGCCGGGAAAGAACATCTCCGACTTCTGGATACGCGGTATCGGCACCTTCGGCGCCAATTCGAGCGCGCTTGTGCTCATCGACGGCCTCGAAGGCAACCTCAGCGAACTCGACCCCGCCGACATCGAGAGCTTCTCGGTGCTTAAGGACGCATCGGCCACGGCGGTCTACGGTGTGCGCGGTGCAAACGGCGTAGTGCTCGTGACCACCAAACGCGGTACGGCCGACAAGCTGCAGGTGACAGGCCGTGTCGACTTCTCGATTTCGCACCTCACCCGTATGCCGCAGTTCGTCAACTCATACGACTATGCGCGCCTTGCCAACGAGGCGCTCGCAGTGCGCGGCAACAGCCCCCTCTATTCCGACATCGAGCTTTCGCTCATCAAGAACCATCTTGACCCCGACCTCTATCCCGATGTCAACTGGCGTGACGAAATCCTTCATGACAACTCGCTCACACAGACCTATTACGTCAACGCACGCGGCGGCGGCTCGCTCGCCCGCTACTTCCTCTCGCTCGGCTACAAGAATGAAAGCGCCGCCTACAAGCAGGACAAATCGTCGAAATACTCGACCCATGTAGGCTACCAGACATTCAACTACCGCGCCAACCTCGATATCAACCTGACAAAGACCACGCAACTCTATTTCGGTGCCGACGGTTTCATCTCCGAAAAGAGCGAGCCGGGCAACGCCAATACCGACGCGCTGTGGCACACCTGCCGCAACCTGACTCCGATTACGATACCGACCCGCTACTCATCGGGCGAGCTTCCCGCATTCGGCACAAACAATGCTTATTCTCCCTATGTGATGCTCAACCACACGGGTATGACAAAGATACGCCACTACCGCGGCAAAGCCACCCTCGAACTCAAGCAGGACCTGTCGATGATTACCGAAGGCCTCAAAGTCAGAGCACAGGCCGCCTACGACAACGAGTCAGACCTCCGCGAAATCCGCTCGGTGCTCCCCGAAATGTACTATGCCTCGACACGTAAATACACCGGCGAACTCGCCCTTGTGAAACGCGTCGACGCCCAGACGGCAAGATACAATCACGAGGATTCACAATTCTACAAGATACACTTCGAGGCGACCGCCACATGGGATCGTCTCTTCAACCAGAAGCACCGCGTAGGCGCCCTCGTGTACTACTACATGAGCAGCCAGCAGACCATGGACGGCAATATCGACAGCAAGCCCGAATCATTGCGGAGCATGTATGCAATTCCTATCCGTTACCAGGGTGTGTCAAGCCGACTGACCTACGGATTCAACGATACCTATTTCCTTGACGCCAACTTCGGTTACACCGGTTCGGAAAACTTCCAGGCCGGACACCGCTTCGGTTTCTTCCCCTCGGTAGCAGCCGGCTGGGTGCCCACACAGTACAAATGGGTGGCCGACAATCTCCCCTGGCTCAACTTCCTGAAGATACGCGGTTCGTACGGTCTCGTAGGTAACGACCGTCTGACCGACGAGCGTTTCCCCTACCTGACACTCATGACCAACAACAACTCCGGCGGCGGCTGGGGTAGCAACGTAGGCTATATCACCGAAGAACGCGTAGGTGCCAACAACCTGCAGTGGGAGAAGGCCAAGAAGTTTGACATCGGTATCGAAGGCCGCCTTTGGGACAACAAAATCGATTTCGTTGTCGACTTCTTCCAGGACCGCCGCGACGGTATCTACCAGCGCCGTACGCAGATACCTGACTACGCAGGTCTGGTGTCGATGCCTTTCGGCAACGTGGGCCGCATGAAGAGCTACGGCGCCGACGGCAACATATCGTTCTCGCAGTCGTTCGGCAAGGACTGGTCGGTGACCGTGCGAGGTAACTTCACCTATTCGGCCAACAAGGTGGAGAACTGGGAGCAGGCCGAGCAGCCTTACCCCTATCAGAACTACACGGGCTATGTCAACAACGCGTTCCGCGGCCTCATCTCGCTCGGCCTTTTCCGCGACGAGCTCGATGTGAAGCAAAGCCCGAAACAGACATTCGGCACATACATGGCCGGCGACATCAAGTATAAGGATGTCAACGGCGACGGCGTAGTCGACGACAACGACCGCGTGCCCCTCTCTTACCCCAACTATCCCAAGCTGATGTACGGCTTCGGCGGTGAGGTACGCTGGAAAAACCTTACTCTCGGCATCATGTTCAAGGGTACGGGCAACACCGACTACTACTACGTCAACGGCACATCGGGCGGCGAAGGCTATATCCCGTTCTACAACGGTTCGACCGGCAACGTGCTCCAGCAGGTGGCCAACCAGAGCAACCGCTGGACCCCCGCCTCCTATTCAGGCGACCCGTCGACCGAAAATCCCAACGCTCTCTATCCGCGTCTGAGCTACGGCCGTAACGAGAACAACAACCAGTTCTCAACCTTCTGGCACACCAACGCCCGCTACCTGCGCCTGCAGGAAATCAACCTCAACTACCATGTGCTTCCCGGCAAGTTCCTCCGTTCGCTCGGCCTCAGCTCGATGGACGTGCAGTTCGTTGTCAACAACGTGGCCGTATGGAGCCCCGTGAAACTTTGGGACCCCGAGCAGTCGGAATACAACGGCGGCGCATACCCGATACCCCGTACTTTCTCGCTCCAACTCTATGTCAACTTCTAATCCGTGAATACGATGAAACTATATAAAGCATTAATACCGTTAGCAGTGGCAGGATACTGCCTGTTCACTCCTTCGTGCAACTACCTTGATGTCGACGGCTATTTCGACGATACGCTGAAGTATGACTCGGTGTTCGTCAACCGTCAGTATCTCGAGAAATACCTGTGGGGAGCAGCCGGAGAGCTCCCCGACGAGAGCGCTATCTTCGGCAACGACGTGATGCCGGGCGAGACCGGAACCGACGAGATATTCACGCTCAACGACTACGGCCTGTTCCACGGCAAGGCGCTGACACTCGGACTCGTGTCGCCCGCCGACCTGCGTGGCATGAACTCGTGGCCCAGCTGCTACAAGGCAATCCGCAAGGCCAACACCATCCTGGCACGCATCAACGAATGCAAGGACCTGTCGACCGTGCAGCGCTCCGAGATTGTGGGCTATGCACACTTCCTCCGCGGCTACTCCTACTACATCATCCTGATGAACTACGGCCCCGCAGTGATACTCGGCGACGATATTCTCGACAACAACGAGGAGGCAAGCTACTACGCACGTTCGCGAGCCACCTACGATGAGACCGTGGATTATATCTGCGACGAGCTTGAGACTGCCGCCCAGTTCATACCCGCCGATGTCGACATAGCCAACTTCGGACGCCCGACACGCGGCGCCGCATACGCAATCATTGCCCGCGTGCGTCTGCATGCGGCATCGCCTTCGTTCAACGGCGGCCCCTCGGCCACCCGCTATTTCGCCGGCTGGAACCGCTCGACCGACGGCACCCCCTACGTGAGCCAGACTTACGACGAGCGTAAATGGGCTCTCGCTGCCGCCGCATGCCGCCGTGTCATCGACATGAACCGGTATCAGATACATACCGTAGAGCGCGTATCGGCCGACGCCGGCGACGCCACCGCCGCCACTCCCACACTGCCCCCCACCGTGTCAGATGCCGCATTCCCCTACGGAGCAGGCGACATAGACCCGCTGAAATCGTATGCCAATATGTTCAACGGCACCACCTACGCCGTGCAGAACAAGGAGCTTATCTGGGGCAAGCAGTCAGGCTCGATACAGGAGTTCACCCGCCAGTCGTTCCCCATCTACATGGGTGGATACAACAGTATGTGCGTGCCGCAGAAGGTGGTCGACGAGTATCGCATGCGCGACGGCAAGACAATAGAGGAGGCGCGCCAGACAGGCGAATACTCCGAGACCGGCAACTCGCGCGTGCTCACCTATTTCTCGGGCTACCGTGTGCTCCGCGGCACCTACAACATGTATGTAAACCGCGAGATGCGTTTCTACGCCTGCGTGGGCTACAACGGCTGCTACTGGCCCGCCACATCATGCAACAACAATAACTTCCGTCAGCAGACCGTATGGTACTACAACGGCGGCAACGCGGGCAAGGATAAGGCAATTGCAGAACCCCGCAACTACTGCGCCACCGGATATGTGCTCAAGAAATATATACATCCGGAGGACAACTGGTACAACGGCGACGGCTCTACCCGCACGGGCAAGACATTCCCCATCATACGCTACGCCGAGATACTGCTGTCGTATGCCGAAGCTGTCAACCACCTGACCGGCACGCATACCGTGGAGCTTCCCTCGGGACAGACCTACACGCTCTCAAGGGCATCCGATCTTGACGACGCCGTGTTCTATTTCAACCAGATACGTTTCCGCTCCGGCCAGCCGGCAATCGAAGCCGACGAATACAACGACGAGGAGTCATTTGAGAAGCAGATACGCCACGAGCGTTTCATCGAGTTCTTCGCCGAGGGCCGTCGTTTCTACGACCTGCGCCGCTGGGGCACCCTCGAGGAGGAGGAAAGCTTTCCCATCACCGGCATGAATGTCGAGGCGGCCGCTAACGGATTCTACTCGCGCACGGTTGTCAACCATGCCGACTACCGCAACCGCGTATGCGACAAGAAGATGGTGTTCCTGCCGATACATCGCGACGAAATCAGAAAATCGAGACTGCTCGACCAGAACCCCGGATGGTAATCTTACACTGCCGGATACTAACTTAAAAATATCAACTTATCATGAAGATAAAATATATAATACCAGTGATGGCAGCTGCGGCCATTATGACCGCATGCGACGAAAACGACCAGTTCAAGGGTGAACTTTACGAGAAAGTCATCTATGTGCTGAGCGACAATGACCATATATTCTCGAGCGTGCACCAGCTCGGCGAGACTTCCGACGGATATCTCACCATATATTGCGGCGGCACCGAGCACATCACGCAGGATGTGAAGGTGGAGGTAGAGCCGTACCGGCAGGCGCTCGACGACTACAACTATATCAACTTCGACCTCGACGAGTCGCGCTACGCACGTCTGCTCAATCCGGCGCACTACACCATCGAAAGCTACAGCACGGTGCTCAGTGCCAACAGCCCCGACTATTATTCGCTCATACCTATAAAGGTGAATCCTGACGGACTGTCGCCCGACTCAACCTACATCATCCCGATGCGCATCAAGTCGGTGAGCGACCACCGTGTCAACCCCGACAAGGACAAGGTGCTGTACCGTGTGGTACTTGCCAATAAGTTCGCCACGATGGAACACACAACCTATTACCAGATGAACGGTGTGGAGACTCTCGGCCTTGCAGCCGGTGACAACGCGAGCGGTGTATCGGTGACCCGCGTCGTGGCCCCGCTGACTAAAAACCGGGTAAGAATGTTTGCCGGCACGCACTCCTACGTGCCCAACAACGTGACACTCGAGGAAATCGACACTTATGCTATGACAGTGACGTTTAACGATGACCACACAGTCAGCATCGAGCCTTACGGCAGCATCGAGGTGGAACAGATTGACAATCCCGAAAGCAACTACTGGGAATACAACGAGAAGGGTTGGCTCATGCTGTACATGAACTACCGCTATAAGGATACCGTCACATTCAACGGAAATACGGAGACATGCTGGGTGACGATGGAGGAGACCAACACCCTCAAGCCCGAACAACTCGAAAAGTGATTGCGGAGCAATAACGCACAAGATCGGATTGACCTTGTGGGGACGCGATTTATCGCGTCCGCCCCCGCATGGTATAAATACCGTCGGTCGGCGCGGACGCGATAAATCGCGTCCCTCCATGGTCAGCCATAAATGATATGCTTAAGTTATTAAATATTAATTTGTAAAATAAAGCGAAATATATAACAATTATAATTTAATTTTGTGATTTAATTATTAATACAAACCTGACATATCACATCGCAGATGAAGCCAACTGACAGAAAGAGAACCATGAAGTCAGGTGTCGCGTCATTGCTGCTGTCGGCCTTTGTGGCCGGGAGTGCCTTTGCCGCAAAGACACCGGTAGATTATGTAAACCCGTATATGGGCAATATCAGCCATTTGCTGATGCCTACGTTTCCCACCGTCCACTTGCCCAACGGCATGATGAGGGTGTATCCCGTGCGTGGGTCGTATACGGAGAGCAGGGTCAACGGGCTTCCGCTGTTGGTTGTCAACCACCGCGAATGCCAGGCATTCAACTTGTCGGCCACGCAAAGTTCCGGTGCTGACGACACGCTTCCTTACTCCATTGTCACCGATTACGACAACGAGGAAATCACTCCTTACTACTACGCAACCGACATCGACGGACAGAACATACGCGCCGAGTTCACTCCTGCCGCGCACTCGGCCGTCTACCGTCTGTCGCCCGACCCCGAGGGGGGCGACATGACCCTGATACTCAATGCCCGTAACGGCGAGATGAACATTGACGGACGCAGCATGAGCGGCTACCAGTACTCATGGGGCGGGATTAAAGTCTACATCTATGCCGAGGTCGACCGCGTGCCGCTCAGGTCGGGGGTGCTCGCCGGGGGCAGCATGAGCGACCGGACTGCAGGCAGCGGTGACGAGGCATGCGCTGTGATGACGTTTGACTCTACGCTGCCCGTCGAGATGCGCTACGGCGTGTCTTATATCGACGCGGCTCAGGCCCGCGAGAACATGAAGCGCGAGGTCGGGGGCTCGAGTTTTGACAAAGTAAAGGCGGAGGCACGTGCCCGATGGAACGATGAGCTTGGCAAAATCATGGTCGAAGGTGGTACGGAGGCCGACAAAGAGGTGTTCTATACATCGCTCTACCGCTGCTACGAGCGTCCCGTCGACATAGCCGAATACGGACGCTATTTCAGCCCTGCCGACCGTCAGGTGCATGAAGGGGAACACCATTATACCGATGACTGGCTCTGGGACACCTACCGTGCCACACACCCGCTGCGCATACTCCTGTCGGAAAGTCAGGAGGCCGACATGCTCAATTCGCTCATCGACTATGCGCGCAGCTCGGAGCAACAGTGGCTCCCGACATTCCCCGCCGTAAGCGGCGACTCGCACCGTATGAACTGCAACCACGGCGTGGCCTCGATGGCCGACGCAATGGTCAAGGGTGTCAGGGGTGTCGATTTCGCCGAGGGCTACCGTTACGGCAAAGCGGCCGTGGAGGACAAGACACTTGCGCCGTGGCGCAACGGCAAGGCGGGCTATCTCAACAGATTTTACCGCGAGCACGGCTATATCCCCGCACTGCATCCGGGCGAAAAGGAGTATCTCGACGAGGTCGACGGCTGGGAGAAGCGTCAGGCTGTGGCCGTGACGCTCGGTACGGCCTACGACGACTGGTGCCTTTCGGTGATGGCCGGTCGTCTGGGGCTTGACGACGAGGCCGGCTACTATGCCGGGCGGTCGAAGAACTACCGCAACCTGTTCAATCCCGCGACTTCGTTCTTCCACCCCAAGGACAGCGCAGGCAACTTTATCGAGCCGTTCGACTACAAGTTCTCGGGCGGTATCGGGGCGCGCGACTATTACGACGAAAACAACGGCTGGACCTACCGCTGGGACTGCCAGCACGATATTCCCGGGCTTATAGAGCTGATGGGAGGCGAGAGGAAGTTCATCTCCAATCTTGACGATACGTTCAACGAATGGCTCGGCAGGAGCAAGTATGAATTTTACGGTGTGCTGCCCGACCAGACAGGCAATGTGGGACAGTTCACCATGGGCAACGAGCCGTCGATGCATATACCGTATCTCTACAACTATGCCGGCGAGCCGTGGCGCACGCAGCGCTGTGTGCGGCAGCTGATACGGCAGTGGTTCCGTCCTGACGTGATGGGTATGCCGGGCGATGAGGACGGTGGCGGACTGTCGTCGTTCGTGGTGTTCTCGATGATGGGATTCTATCCCGTCACTCCCGGCTCGGGAGTATATACTGTAGGAACTCCGTTTTTCACGAAAGTGAAGCTGCGCATGGAAAATGGCAAGGAGCTTGTCATCGAGGCTCCGGGCAGTTCGGACGACTGCAAGTATATAAGTGCTGCCACGATTGACGGGCGTGAACTCAGCGAACCGTGGTTCTCGCACGATGAAATCAGAAACGGTGCAAAAATAAAATTGAAAATGACCGGACGCCATACCGACTGGGGATGTGGAAAAGACCGGTAATAATACTTCTATTTTTTAAGGGAAAAGACAACACTATGATTGCAATGAAAAAAATAACTGCCGCGATGATGTTAGTGACAGCCGCCTTTGCGGCGGAGGCGACCGATGTGCGGCTGATAAGTTCCACTCCCGCCGGGCAGTGGGTCGACTGCGGCAGCATCGAACTGGCTGAGTACGACAATACGGTCAGCCATGATGTGATGGTGACACGCTACGGCGCACAGACCATGCTGGGGTTCGGCGGCTGTTTCAATGAGTTGGGTGGCAAGGCATTGAAAAGTCTTGGGAAAGATGAGCGCCAACGGGTGATGGAAATGCTGTTTGACAGTGAGAACGGACTGAATTTCAGTGTGTGCCGCACTCCTGTCGGCGCCAACGACTTCGCCACCGAATGGTACAGCTACGACGAGACTCCGGGTGATTTCGAGTTGCGTAAGTTCTCAATAAAACATGATAAAAAATACCTGATACCCTATATCAAGGAGGCGCTTGCCATAAATCCGTCGCTGCGCATCTGGGCGTCGCCATGGAGCGCTCCGCAGTGGATGAAGACCAACGGCCATTATTCCAACCGTGCCGACGCGATAAACGGCCTCGACCCGTCGAAGGAGGTGCCGACCGGCAACGACCAGATGATACTTGAGCCTGAATATCTGACGACTTACAGCAAATATCTGTCGCGCTACGTCACTGAATACAAGAAGGAGGGGATAGACATATTCATGCTCCAGTTCCAGAACGAGCCGTATACGTTCAATATCTGGCCCAACTGCTCATGGACACCGGCGGGGATGACCAAGTTTGTAGGGAGCTACCTCGGCCCTGAGTTTGAAGCGACGCATCCCGACGTGGAACTGTGGCTCGGCACGCTCAATACCGACCGCTTCGACCACGTGGAGACGATGCTGTCGGACGAGGCGATGAGCCGATACATCAAAGGTGTAGGCGTGCAGTGGGAAGGAAAGGATATAGTGAAGAAAATATCGGAGACATATCCCCATCTGCCTATCATACAGACCGAAAACGAATGTGGCGACGGCAGCAACGACTGGGGCGCGGCCGAACACACCTACTGGCTGATGAAAAAATACATAGAGGACGGTGCCGGCATGTACATGTATTTCAACATGGTGCTCGGCGACGACTGCCGCAGTTCGTGGGGCTGGAAACAGAACGCCATGGTGGTGGTAGACACCAAATCGAAAAAGGCCACATTCACACCCGAGTACTGGCTGATGAAGCATTTCAGCCGCTACGTGCAGCCGGGAGCCAGACGACTTATCACGCTGGGCAACAACTATAACCTTTCGGCATTTGAGAATGAGGACGGTTCGCGTGTCATTGTGGTGTTCAATCCCGACGATACGGTGCGCAACATGTCGGTATCGCTCGGTTGCGACGGTGTCATGAACCTGTCTTTACAGCCAAAATCGTTCAATACGCTTTTAATCACTGAGTAATCGCTAACAGAAGTAACTGCAAATCAACCAACAGATGTATTACATGAAAAAGCTAAGTACAGCCGCTATGATAGCGATGGCGGTATGCAGTCTCGCATCAGCGCAGAAAGTGGAGATGTACACCACCACCGACAAGGCTCCGTGGAAGCAGGTGAAGAATATAAAATGGAGTGAAAAGGCTCCCGATGGAAATATACCCGTCGTCACCGTGACGGAAAATATCGCGCAGACGATTGACGGTATCGGGGGGACATTCAATGAAATAGGCTGGGACATGCTATGCTACCTTGAGCCGGAACAGCGTCAGGCGATAATGGCGGATCTGTTCGGCGAGGAGGGCGCACGCTTCAATTACTGCCGCATGCCTATAGGCGCGAGTGACTACGGGATGAATTTCTACTCGCTAAACGATGTCATCGACGACTTCGACATGGTAAATTTCTCTATTGCGCGCGACCGCCACATACTGTTGCGCTATATCAAGGAGGCGCAGAAAATCAATCCCGGGCTTAAGATGTGGGCTTCGCCGTGGAGTCCGCCCGGGTGGATGAAGACCAACAACAGCTATGCCAGCGGGTATGACAATGGCGCAGTCAACCATAACGGACTGCAGCGCGAACGCCACCTCGAACTGCCTACCACGGGCTTCAAGATGCAGGAGGGCTATCTGAAAGCCTACGCGCTTTATTTCGCGAAATTCTGCAAGGCTTACGAGAAGGAGGGAGTGCATATCGAAAATATATGCATACAAAACGAGCCGTGTTCCAACCATATATTCCCGAGCTGTCCGTGGCGACCGGAGGATTTGGCTTACTTTGTGGGTCGTTTCCTCGGACCTCAGTTCGAGAAGGACAGCATAGACACCGAAATCATATTCGGCACGATCAACCGTGACAATCCGGCCTATACCCGTACAGCGCTTGACGACCCCGAAGCGGCACGTTATTTCAAGGGGGCAGGTTTCCAGTGGGACGGCAAGGGTGCAATCCCTTATATCAGCAAAGAGTACCCTCACCTGAAGATGATGCATACCGAGGCCGAGTGCGGCAACGGCAGCAACGACTGGGGCGCCGCCGAGCATACGTGGTGGCAGATAAGCCATTATCTGCGCAACGGCGCGCGCAACTTCACGTACTGGAACATGGTGCTTGACGATACGGGCGTCAGTCCGTGGGGTTGGAAGCAGAATGCGCTGATTTCGGTCAATCCCAAGACACAGCAGGTCGACTACCACCCCGAATATTACCTTATGAAGCATCTTAGCCACTACATCGAGCCGGGCGCGCAACGAGTGATACTCGACAATGCCGGTGACGACATCCTCGCGTTTGTCAATCCCGACGGCAAAGAGGTGGTGATTGCCGCCAACCGTCTTGACACTTCCCGCGATGTGGTTCTGAAACAGGGTGAGAAATATCTGACATTCGTTTTACCGCCTAAATCATTTAGCACCATATATTACTGATAATTAACAAAATCTATGAAATTACAGAAGCTGATAGCGGCCGGGCTGTTATGTCTGGCAGGTAATTCCCTTACCTTTGCGCAGGGGCGCGAGGTCTACAAAGACCCCTCCGCTCCGATCCACGAACGTGTCAACGACCTGCTCTCGAGACTTACGCTCGAGGAGAAAGTGTCGCTTATGACGCATAATTCGCCGGGCATACCGCGCCTTGGCATCGACAAGTTCTATCACGGCAACGAGGCGTTGCACGGCATCGTGCGCCCCGGCAAATTCACCGTGTTTCCACAGGCCATAGGCATGGCGGCTACATGGAATCCGGCGTTGATAGGGAGGATGTCGACCGCCATCTCCGACGAGGCACGCGGCAAGTGGAACGCGCTCGGGCTCGGCAAGCTGCAGCACGACGGGTCGAGCGACCTGCTGACATTCTGGTCGCCGACCGTCAATATGGCGCGTGACCCGCGCTGGGGCCGCACCCCCGAGACATACGGCGAGGACCCTTATCTGACAGGGCGTATCGGAACCGAGTTCGTCAAAGGATTGCAGGGCGACCATCCGCGCTATCTCAAGGCGGTGGCCACCCCCAAGCATTTCGCGGCCAACAACGAGGAGCACAACCGCGCGTCGTGCAACGCCGTGATTTCGGAGCGCGATTTGCGCGAATATTATCTGCCGTCGTTCGAACGGTGCATAAAGGAGGGTAAGGCGCAGTCAATCATGACAGCCTACAACGCCGTCAACGGCGTGCCCTGTACGGTCAACCATTATCTGATACAGAAAGTGCTCCGCGGCGACTGGGGCTTTCAAGGCTACGTAGTGACCGACTGCAGCGCCCCGGCATGGATGGTGACGCAGCATAAGTTCATACGCGATTACGAGACCGCCGCCGTGCTGATGATGAAAGCCGGCAATGACATAGAGTGCGCCGACAACGTGTATACCGAGCCGCTCATCAAGGCTTACAAGGACTACCGCGTGACCGACGCCGAAATCGATTCGGTGGCCTACCGCATACTGCGCGGCCGCATGCTGCTCGGCCTTTTCGACGACCCGGAACTCAATCCCTACAACAGCATATCCCCCGACAAGGTAGGCTGCAAGGAGCATCAGGAGCTTGCGCTTGAGGTGGCGCGTCAGAGCCTTGTGCTTCTCAAGAACGACAAAAACACTCTTCCGATTAACCCCAAGAAGGTTAAAAAGATTGCGGTGGTGGGACTCAATGCCGACCGTTGCGAATTTGGCGACTATAGCGGTACGCCGGTCAATGAGCCTGTATCGGTGCTCCAGGGCATCAGAAACCATGTCGGCGACAAGGTGGAGATAATACATGCGCCGTGGGTGTCGCTTGCCACGGGATATGAGCCGATTTCAAAAGATTTCTTCCCGGGCGGACTCAAAGCCGAGTATTACAGAAATGCCAATCTGCAGGGTGAACCCGCAGTGGTGCGTACCGACGAGGAAATATACTATGACCCTTCGTGCCAGCCGCCGGATCCGGCCTGGTCGCAGCCGATGTCGGTAAGATGGACAGGCAAGCTGCGCCCCACTGTTAGCGGCGACTATGTGCTGTCGATGAAATCGGACGACGGCTGCCGCGTGTGGCTCGACGGCAAGAAGCTGATCGACTCGTGGGTGGAGCGTCCGGCAACCAATGACGATGTTATTGTCAATCTCGAGGCCGGCAGGAGCTATGACCTCAAAGTGGAATATTTCGACGGTGGCGGCGACTGCTTCGCCCGTATGTTCTGGCGTGCTCCTATCCTTGACAGCGTGAACCGCATCGAGCTTTACGGCGAAGCCGGCAAGGCTGCCGCTGAGGCCGATATGACCATCGCGGTAATGGGTATCGACAAATCAATCGAACGCGAGGGTCAGGACCGCTATACACTCGAACTCCCCGCCGACCAGCAGGAATTCATAAAGGAGATATACAAAATCAATCCCAACACGGTGGTGGTGATGGTGGCCGGAAGCTCGCTCGCCATCAACTGGATTGACGAGAATATCCCCGCGATACTCTATGCGTGGTATCCCGGCGAGCAGGGTGGAAATGCAGTGGCCGAGGCGCTGTTCGGCGAATACAACCCCGGCGGACGTCTGCCTCTTACGTTCTACCGCTCGATGGACGATCTTCCCGAATTCGACGACTATTCGCTCGTCAACGGCCCGGGCCGCACCTACCAGTATTTCACAGGCAAGCCGTTGTATGAATTCGGCTACGGACTGAGCTATACCAAGTTCAAATACAGTGACCTCAAGGTGGACACAACAGCCGATGGTGTTGACATCAGCTTCAAGGTGCGCAACACCGGCAAGCGCGACGGCGACGAGGTGGCGCAGGTGTATGTGAAATATCCCGATACGGGCACATATATGCCTATCAAGCAGTTGCGCGGATTCGAGCGCATCAGCGTGCCACGCGGCAAGTCGGAGACCGTGAAGGTGAATATCCCGTATGCCGAGCTGCGTTACTGGGACGATAATACCGGCGGCTTCGTGACCCCGCAGGGTCGTTACGAGATATACGTGGGCGCATCGTCCGACGATATCCGTCTCCACGGCGAAGTTGAAGTGAAGTAAATATAATACCCGTCAATGGGGATGATAAAGTGGGGCGAGGGCGTCTCGCCCTCGGTGTAATTTTCCGAGATTAATACCGCGGGGGCGAGACACCCCCGCCCCACTGCGTCCCTACCGGCTGTAACAAATATATAACCATGAAAAAGAGATATGCTGTCGGCGCGGTGGCGCTGATGTTTGTCGGGATACAGGCCGACGCCAAATTGTGGATTAACGAACTGATGCAGTCGAATATCGACTGCGTATTTGCCGGCGGCGATTTCCCGGATTCATGGTTCGAGATATATAATGACAGCGACAACGCCGTGCGCCTTACCAACTACCGTGTGGGCGACAGCGAGGACTTTGAAAAGGCATTTGTGCTCAACCGTTCGGTTGGCGTGGGGCGCAACGGTTACACCGTGATTTACTGCGACAAGGTAGGGACGGGACATCATACCGATTTCCGCCTTGATTCGGGCAAGGGAAAACTGTATCTGTTCAATCCGCAGGGGGAGGTTGTCGACTGTGTGTCATACCCCAAGATGCCGGCGCCCAATGTGGGTTACGGCCGCACGGAGGATGCCGGCGACGAATGGGGGTATGAGCTGACACCAACGCCTCGCGCCGCCAACGGCGGGGGTGTCACGGCTACGGTGCTGCCCGAACCGGTGTTCTCGGTCAAGGGCAATGCGCGTTACAATGTGAAGAAAATCGAGGAGGTGACGATAAGCATTCCCGAGGGTGTCGACCTGCCGGCCGACACGCGGCTGTATGTGACGACCGACGGCTCCGAGCCGACACCTGACTCTCCGGGTTATGACAGGGAGTACACCGCGCGCACGTCGCAGTCGATGGTGCTCCGTGCCAAACTTATATCGGCGGAGGCAATATCGCCCCGCGCCACGACGCATTCCTATATCTATCACTCGCGCGAGGTGGATATTCCTATCATATCGCTGAACACCAACCAGGACTATATTGACGACCCCGATATGGGGATATGGATGAATTTCAACGAGGACTGGCGGCGTCCGGTCAATGTGGAGTATTTCTACGAGTCGGGGAAGGAGAGTCCCATAAACCAGCTCGGGGAATTCAGGATACATGGCGGATGGTCGAGAAACCAGCCGCAGAAATCGTTTGCAGTGTATTCCAACAAGCGTTTCGGTACGAAGAAATACAGCTATCCGTTCTGGAGCGACAAGCCCGACGTGAAGAAGTCGAAATCATTCGTGCTGCGCAACGGCGGCAACTGTTTCGGCGAGGCGCGTATCAATGACTCGTTCGTGCAGACGCTGTTCGGCCGCAACTGCGACAATCTCGACTGGCAGGCCTACCGGCCCGTGATATGCTATATCAACGGCAAATACCGCGGTATATACGCGTTGCGCCAGCGCTCAAACGAGGATTATGTCGAGGATTGTTACGACGGGCTGGAGGATATCGACATGCTTGAGAACTGGGAGGAGCTGAAAGCGGGTACTACCGACAGTTTCGAGGAGCTGAAGCGCCTGTATGAGGGCAATCCGAGCTATGAGCAGATGGAGAAGGCCATCGATGTGGAGAATTTCGCCAACCTGTATATCGCCAACGTATGGGCCACGAACACCGACTTCCCGGGCAACAATATCGTGATGTGGCGCCCGACAGCCGAAGGCGGCAAATGGCGCTGGATTATGAAAGACCTCGATTTCTTAGCGTCAAATCCGGCTGATTTCAACTATTTTGATTTCGTGCTGCACACCGGCGACTATGCCTACGGCAATATCGGCGAGGGCAACGCGCATCATGCGGTGAAACTGTTCAAGGTGATGACGGCGATGGAGGAGTTCCGCGAGCCGTTCATCGACCGATTCTTCGTGTATCTCGGCGATTTCCTGCGCCCGGCGTGCACGGCGGCGCTTATCGACGAGCAGCGCGATGAGCTTGCTCCGGAGTATCGCGCACACCTTCTGTGCTACGGCAATCCTATAAGTTATGAGGGGTGGGTGCACCGCGTGGACAATCTGAAGCAGTGGTGCGCGCAGCGTACGGAGGCGATGCCCGGTATCATATGCAGCTATTTCGGGCTCGGCTCGCCGGTGGCGGTGAGTGTGGACGGGGCACAGTCCGTAATCAGTATCAACGGTATCGAAGTCAAGGGTGATACGTTCGAGGGGAAGTGGCCTACGGGTCGCGGCATGACTGTCAGGAGCGACAATCCCGATATGGGGTGGAAAGTGACGGTCACGGCCAAGACGGGGCGGAGGAATAAGTATGAGGTGCAGTCGCCAGAATATACCGTCACGCCGAGTGAAAATGTGGAGAGCGTGCGCCTGGAGGCGTATCAGATGTCGGGTGTCGGCAATGTTACGGCCGATGAGAGCGCACGTGTCAGTGTGAATGTATGCGGCAAAATCATTGTGGTCGAGGCCGGCGATGTCATTGAATCGCTGACTTTGACCGATGTGGCCGGGCGGCGTGTGGCGGTCACCGCGCCGATGACGGCGTCCGCGCAGTTGCAGGTAAACGGGGGTGGGGTATATGTCGTTGAGGCAGTGCTCGGCGACGGCTCGCGTACGGTCAGAAAAGTGATGGCGGGACGATGAGATGGCGCCGGATACATACTGTCGCGGCCTCGGCGCTCTGCATTATCGTATGCGGGGCGGCCGACGGTGCGGGAGGCAGGGCGCTGCAGTATGCCGACACGGTGATGGATGTGGGTGGCGTGAGCGCGCGGTCGTATATGCATGAATGCCGCTTCAGGGCGGTCAATGTGTCGGACAGTGCGGTGAGCATATACGGCGCGGCATCATCGTGCGCATGTACCGTGCCGCAATATCCGCATGAGCCTGTCGAGCCGGGCGATACGGCGGAGGTGACTGTGGCGTTTGATGCGTCGGGGCAGCCTGCGGGGTCGTTTGTCAAGAAAATCAGGGTAATGGATACGTCGGCACCGGGACGGCCTGTGACGCTGCGCATCGTGGGGAGGATAGAGTAGCGCGTTCCGCACGGGCGTATCTGTCAGCCGCGTTCTGTGGTGCGGTAGGCTGTTGGAGGCATACCCATGATTTTTGTGAACAGGCGCGAGAAATAGTAGGAGTCCTCAAACCCGAGTTTGGCTGCTATCTGGTTGATGCTCATGTCGGTGGAGTCGAGCATCTGACATGCGGCCTGCATTTTGATGAGATTGAAGTAGGAGATGGGCGCATGCCCGACGGCGCGCTTGAATATAGCCGAGAAATGGTTGGGAGTGTAGCCGGTGAACCGGGCAATCTGTGCCAGTGTGATGTGCCGCTCGAGGTTCTCTTTCATGTATTTTATTGCCGACCGGCAGGCGGCATCGGTATCGGAATGGGCTGTTTCGGCCGCCGAGGCTCCGGCGAGACGGAACTGGCGTATGTAGCGCAGCGAGCCGAGGTAGTGATGGAAGAGGGAAAGGGCGTAGTGTAGGTTTTCGATGCTGTAGCCCGCTTTTAGGGTGAAGAAAATCTCCTCGAACAGTGCGATGCGGTCGGATATGCGGGAGTTGCCGGAGGGTGTTATACGGTGCGGCACATGCATTCCCTCGGCATACTGCGCGGCGAGCGAGCCGTTGAAATGTACCCAATATATGGTCCAGGGGCATGTGTCGTCGGAGCCATAGGCATGCGGGCGGTCGGGCGGGAGAATGAAGAACTGGCCGTCGGTTATCTCATGGCGCGTGTCGCCGAGACGGTACCAGCCGCATCCCTCCACGCAGTATATCAGCACAAACTGGCCGGGTGCCTCGGGGCGTTCGCGGAAATGGTGGCGTGCCGAGGGGTAGTAGCCTATGTCGGTGATATGCAGCGCGGCACCGAGCGGGTCGCGCTCGAGCATGTCGGTAATCATCTTGGGGATGACAATGGAGCGTTGTCCGCGAAATCCTTCTTTTATGCGTATCATGACTTAACCGGGCGTTTTGTTTTGGTCGGGTGGTTTTGAGGGAGTTGCAGGAGTGATGTTGACGGCTGCATGAAGTAGGGCTGCTCCCCGGAGCAGCCGGTGACGAAGTTGATTATCTGCTGTCTGGCGGCTGCACCGGGGTGCAGCCCTACAAGATGGCGTATCATATTTCCAATATATTATTCTGCAATGCCCTCCTACTGTTTACAAAGATAGCAAGATTGCGGGCGTATGGGCTGTCGGAATGAAATTGTTAACATTTATTTTGTACGGTGGGAATGAATCATGCCCATGTCGGGGCGTATCTTTGCGATGAAGATTACAATTATTCCCTTAGAAATACAATTCTCTCTAAAAGATAAAAGTTATGGCAGCAGAAAAGACAAAGAAAATGGCCGCGGCGATAAAGGATGCCGCCAACGGCAAGGATGCGAAACTCAATGCGCTCAAAGCCGCTATGGGTCAGATAGAAAAAGCGTTCGGGCGGGGTGCGATAATGCGTATGGGCGATACGGTTGCGGAGCCGGTCGAGGTGATTCCTACCGGGTCGATAGGACTGAACTTTGCGCTTGGTGTGGGCGGTTTCCCGAAAGGGAGGATAATCGAGATATTCGGTCCGGAATCATCAGGCAAAACGACGCTTGCCATACACGCAATCGCGCAGGTGCAGAAGCAGGGCGGCATTGCGGCCATCATCGACGCCGAGCACGCTTTCGACCGTTTTTATGCCGAGAAATTAGGCGTTGACGTCAGCGAGTTGCTCATGTCGCAGCCCGACAACGGGGAGCAGGCGCTGGAGATTGTGGAGCAGCTGATACGTTCGGCGGCGGTCGACCTGATTGTGGTTGACTCGGTGGCTGCGCTTACTCCAAAGAATGAGCTTGAGGGTGAGATGGGCGACCGCAACATGGGGCTGCAGGCACGGTTGATGTCGCAGGCCATGCGTAAGCTGACGGGAGCCATCGCGCGCACCAACAGTACGTGCATATTCATCAACCAGCTGCGTGCGAATATCGGGTCGATGTTCGGTCCGGCGGAGACGACGACCGGAGGCAACGCGCTGAAATTCTATTCGTCGGTGAGGGTGGACATACGTCCGGGTACGTCGGTGAAGGACGGCGACAATGTGCTGGGGCGGCATGTGAAAGTGAAGGTGGTGAAGAACAAGGTGGCTCCTCCGTTCCGACGCTGCGAGTTCGACATAATGTTCGGCGAGGGTATATCGCAGTCATACGAGATACTTGACTTAGGCGTGGAATACAACATCATACAGAAATCGGGTTCGTGGTTCCGCTACGAAGGGCGCAATCTCGCGCAGGGTCGCGATGCGGCCAAGCGTGCAATCGACGATAATCCCGAACTCGCCGCCGAACTTGAGGCGCGCATCATGGAGGCGTTGGCCGAGGCGGAGAAAAGCGGCAAACCGAAGGCGAAGAAGACAAAAGGGAAAGTTGCGGAGCTTGAAGATACTCCGGAGCCGGACGATGCGGACGACATCGACGAAATGCTCGACGATGCGGACCTTGACTCGATTGAACTCGAAGAAGACTGAGGCAATTCATAATTCATAATGCATAATTCATAATTAGGGTGTTGCAGGACTTATAATATATCGAAAATATGACACGCCTTTTTGTAGGGCTGCACCCCGGTGCAGCCGCAAAGCAGCTGATAATCAACCTTTGCTATCGGCTGCTCCGGGGAGCAGCCCTACATCATTAAATTGTAAACATGAGTTCTGCAACACCATCCCTACAATTGCGTTCGTATATTTTGAGGTTCGCAACCCTCTCTTGCGCGGGAGGGGATAATTATGAATTATGAATTGTGAATTATGAATTAAATGAATGGGAGGGTGTCGCGTGAGGATTGCTCTATGCGTTTGTTGCGCCAGCATTTACGGCATACGGCTATGTAGCGGTCGTCGCCGCCGATTTCCACCTGGTTTCCTTCCTCTACGAAGTCGCCGTTGGCGTCGATGCGGGCGTTGATGATGGTTTTGTGGCCGCAGGTGCAGGTCGATTTTATTTCATCGATTGTGTCGGCAATCTCGAAGAGGCGGCGCGAGCCTTCGAAAAGATGCGACTGGAAGTCGGTGCGGAGTCCGTAGCATATGACATTGGATCCGAAATCGTCGACCACGCGCGAGAGCTGGTCAACCTGCTCGGCGGTAAGGAACTGCGCTTCGTCGAGGAGGAACCAGTCAATCACCGACATCGTTTTCTCAAACATGTCGTGAGCGAAAGCGTAGAGGTCGGTGTCGTGGTATATCCATTCGCATTTGCGCTGTATGCCGATACGCGATTTGATTACGTTATCCTTGTCGCGGGTGTCGATTACGGGCTTCATGCAAAGGTAGCGCATGTTGCGTTCCTCGAAGTTGTATGCTGTGGTAAGGAGCAGTGCCGTTTTGGCTGATCCCATTGTGCCATATCTGAAGTAGAGTTTGCCTTTGCGATTCATGGTCGGCGGTGTATGTGTGTGAACGGTAATGAAAAATTTTACCAAAGATAAAACTTTTCATTACCATCAACAAATAATTTCGTCAAAAGATATTAACAGTGCCCGGTCATGCAGGGCGGGGACGGGGGATTATTTCATGTAGAAGCACTGCACTTTGCCTACGGGAAGTTTGCCTTCGAGTTTGAGGGGAATCCTGTCGGGTGCGGTTGAAATCCAGGCTTCCATGTCGTCGGATGTCTTTTTGCCTCCTTCGCCGGTGAAACTGAATGAGATTTTATAGGCGGGGTATTCCTCCTTGTCGATTTTGACATTCTCGCGGCCGTGATAGGTGATGGTGAGGCGTTCCTTGCGTTTGCCCGAGAATACTGTCAGTCCTTTCTTGTCGCCCGGCTTCATCGCGGCGTAGTCGAGCGAGCGCATGTAGTAGAACGAACTGAGCATGTCGAGGGTGAGGCCTTCGGCTTCGAGTTTTATTTCCGACTCGGTGAGCGGTTTTTTCTTTGATTTCTGTTTCCAGCGCTTGCAGGTGGCTGACACGTGGTTGCCTTTGCGGGTGTAGTTGATGAGGTCGCGCTTGTATTCGCCCCCTTCGTGGGTGATTTTCTCGTAGTATGATGGTTCCATGGTCGCGATGTTCATGCGGCCGAGGAGGGTGTCGCGGACGCTGTAGAAAGCATCGGCCCATTTCTCGGAGCGTGCCACGAGCCGCGCATCAATAGCGCCTGAACCGGCACGGCGGGTCGACAGGTTGACACGTCCGGCCTGCTTGTTGACAAGCCCCCATTTATACATCACGCGGTAGTTGACCGACTCTCCGCCGGCCACGTCGGCATGTCCGCCAAAGGCTATGCCTGCTACAAAAAACAGTATGAATAAAAATTTTCTCATAACATTATGACAATCTCAATGTCAAAAAGTTTAATCAGCGGATGTTTATTCGGATGCGAGGGACAGCGACGCGGGGTTGAGTCCCGGCGAAGTGGCGGTGACGGTGAACCGGCCGGCGCGGCCGTCGTTCTGCGCGATGAGCAACGCTTTGCCGTAGAAAGCCTTGCGCTTGTCTGACTTGAACCGCTCGTGGGAGAACTGGCAGCCGTTGTCGACTCCGGCGTTGAATGCCGTGCCGTCGACACTGAATGTGATTTCGTTGTCGGCGAGGGGACACAGATTGCCGTCGGCATCGACAACCTCGACCGTGAGATAGCATAGGTCTGTGCCGTCGGCGCCGATGACGGTGCGGTCGGGTGTCAGACGCAGGCTGTGCGGAGTCCCCGCCGTCGTGACAGTGTCGCGGGCCACTTCGGCTCCGTCGCGCCGGCTTACGGCTGTAAGTGTGCCGGGAGCAAACGGTATACGCCACATGGCGTGGAGGCGGTCGGGAGTCTTTGACGCGGTGCCGAGCGACTCGCCGTTGAGAAACAGTTCAACCTCATCGGCATTGTTGTAGTATGCCCAGATGTCGACCTCCTCACCCTCGGTCCAGTTCCAGTGGGGGAAGATGTGGAGCACGTCGGTGTCGTTCTGCCACTCGCTTTGGTAGAGGTAATAGATGTCCTTGGGGAATCCGGCGAGGTCGATTATGCCGAAATAGCTGCTGCGCGCCGGCCACTGGTAAGGGGTGGGTTCGCCGAGATAGTCGAATCCCGTCCATACGAACTGGCCTGAAATGAAGTCGTTGTCGCGCACATGTTTCATCGTCCCTTCGTGATAGTTGCCCCAGGGCACGTAGCAGTTGTCGTAGGAGGAGCATGACATTGAGTCGTGGTAGAACGGACGATCCCAGCTGTCGGGCCAGATATAGAACCGGTCGGACGGCATCATGTAGAAACCGCGGGTCATCAGTCCCGATACGCTTTCGGTGATGACAAACGGTTTGCCGGGGAAGTTCTGCGGGACGCCTGCAAACCAGCTGTCGTGGTAGTTGAAGCCGATGATGTCGAGTGCGCCCGAACGGAAAAGGTGGTTGCCGGGGTCGGCCTCGTTGCATCCGGCGGTCACGGGTCGCTGCGGGTCGAGGGCGCGCACCCGGTCGGCAAGTTTTTTGGTGAGCAGGGAGTTGACCGACATTGTGCCGTCGTCGGCCGCGAGCTGCTCGGGGGAGTGCCCGAAGTTGAGTATCAGGTTGGCTTCGGCAAGTGAAAGGGTGTCGGCGCCTGCATCGTTCCATTGTTCAAGCACTTCGTTGCCGATGCTCCATACTATTATGGAAGGGTGATTGCGGTCGCGGCGTATGAAGTCGTCGAGGTCACGTTCGTGCCACTCGTTGAAATAACGGGCGTAGTCGTAGGTGGTTTTCCGTTTGCGCCACATGTCGAAGGCTTCGTCCATCACAAGGAATCCCATCTCGTCGCACATGTCGAGAAGCTCGGGGGCGGGAGGATTGTGGGTGCAGCGTATGGCGTTGCATCCCATATCTTTGAGCATGGTGAGCTGACGGCGGATAGCCGCGCGGTTGACTACGGCTCCGAGTGCGCCGGCGTCGTGGTGGAGGCATACGCCGTTGAGCTTCATGTGATTGCCGTTGAGGAAGAAACCTTTGTCGGCGTCAAAACGGAATGTGCGGAAACCGGTGCGGGTGACATCGGTGTCGAGTTTCCTGCCTTTGCTGTCGAAGAGTTCGGTTGTGACGGTGTAGAGCGTCGGTGATTTCGGGCTCCAGAGTTCGGGGGATTTTACCGTGAGAGTCTGATGGGCTATGGTGTTGCTGTCGTTATGGGCGATGACGTTTGTCTGTGCGGATGTGAGTTTTTTTCCTTTGCTGTCGCGCACGGTGGTTACGACCTTTACGGCCTGCGGCGCGGAAGTGGTGTTGTCGACGGTTGTTGCGATATTGATGTCGTTGCCGTCGGTGGTGATGTATGTGCCGTTCTTTGGTATGAACAGGGCGTTTTCGGGCCGCAGCCACACGTTGCGGTAGATGCCGCAGCCGGAGTACCAGCGGGAGTTGGGCTGCTCGGCGTTGTCGACTTTCACGGCGATGGTGTTGTTGCCGTCGTTGAGCAGGTCGGTGGCGTCGATGCTGAACGAAGCGTAGCCGTAAGGGCGTCCGCCGGCGTATCGGCCGTTGATGTAGACCGACGAGTTCATGTATGCGCCGTCGAAGTCGATGAATATGCGTTTGCCCCCGGCGTTGTCGGGCAGGGTGAATGTCTTGCGGTACCAGCCAATGCCTCCGGGGAGTGCGCCGCCGCCTGCGCCCGAGGGGTTGTCTTCGCTGAAGTCGCCTTCGATGGCCCAGTCGTGGGGGAGCGAGAGAGTGCGCCATGCGGAGTCGTCGAAGCCGGGCATTTCTGCGCCGTCGATGTCGCCGAGATTGAAAGTCCAGCCGTGGTTGAAATTCGTGCTGCCGTCGGGGCGTGTAGTGGTTGATCCGGTGTTGATGGAGGCCGCGTCGGCGTTGAATATGGCTCCTGTCGACAAGAGTGTTGATAAAGCCAGAATGCATACGAATTTCTTCATGTTAGATTTGGTGTTTTGGATGTTTGGGTGTAATGATGTAATTGTAATGATGTAATAATGTGCAAATATACGAAAAATCGTCAAAAAAATGCAATTGAAAATTTGGACAATTAAAAAAAAAGACATAACTTTGCACTCGCAATGGAGAATGGTCGACAGTGGTCGAAGATGAGAAACATTGCAGTCGCTTGGGGATTAGATGTATAATAGCTCGTAGCGACACCGGAAATAGTCAATGGAGAGATGGCAGAGTGGTCGATTGCGGCGGTCTTGAAAACCGTTGAGGGTCACACCTCCGGGGGTTCGAATCCCTCTCTCTCCGCAACAAACGCTGAAAATCAGCAAATTGCAAAACAAACACCCAGTTTTGCACCCAAGAATGTAAAGTCGGGTGTTTTTGTTTTATTTAAGATAATACAACCACTACATAATAAAAGAGTAGCGATATTAAAAGAATCCGATGAGAAAAGACTAATATTTATCTATCCATTCAGTTTGATTTTTCAGGACTTTACATCGTCCTGAAAGTATTTGTTATTGTATTCCAACGTCAGGAGTGGATTATAATACAAGTTTTTTGTGTGGATAGAATTTCGTTTTGCTTAATGTACGAAAGTACTTATCTATAAACGCATGAAATATTAGCACAATGAATCATTGGAAATCAACTTTGGCCGTGATAGGAATAGGCCAACTCATATCTATTTTAACAAGTACGATTGTTGGCTTCTCCATTATTTTTTGGATTAGCAACGAATTTAAATCCCCGACAGCTTTATCTCTGGCTATTTTAGCTGGATTTTTACCACAATTTGTATTAGGCTTGTTTGCCGGGGTCTATGTTGACAGATGGAATCGAAAGAAAACGATGTTTTATTCGGACTTGTTCATCGCGTTCTGTACCCTATGTCTTTTTATTGTGATAACCAAGGGTTATAAAGACCTTTCTTTTTTTTATCTATTGACTGCTTGTCGTTCAATAGGCAGTACGTTTCATGCACCTGCTTTACAGGCAAGCATCCCTCTACTGGTTCCCAAGCACCATCTTGTCAGGGTATCAGGTTTGTACCATTCCATTCAATCCTTCAGTGAGGTGATAGCTCCCGTTGTAGGGGCAAGCCTCGTTGTTTGGCTTCCCATACAGTATATTCTGCTCATAGATGTGATCGGAGCTGTTGCTGCTTGTCTGACCTTACTTTGTGTCCAGATTCCTTCTCTTCAAAAAACGAAAGTTCTTCCAGATTTCAAAAAAGAACTGACGGAATGTTGGCATACCTTGCGGCGTACAATGGGCATTTTGCCTTTATTCGTATGCTTTACGCTGGTGACTTTTGTCCTTATGCCTGTTTTTACGTTATTTCCTTTTATGACGCTTCTGCATTTCAACGGAAACATTTTGCAAATGGGAGTTGTGGAAATGGGTTGGGGCTCAGGGGCATTGTTGGGCGGTTTAGTACTTGCCTGTAAGGCTTTGAAAAGCAAGCAAACATTAGTGATGCATACGGCTTATGTGATATTGGGATTGTATCTGATTAGCGCCAGTTATTTACCATCAAGCGCATTTATAGGTTTTGTTTGCCTAACATTTACAGGAGGCATAGCCTATTCCATTTACCATGCGCTTTTCATCGCTATTATTCAGCAGAACTTGGCTTCGGACATGCTTGGACGGACTTTTTCTCTCATCTTTAGTTTGAGTACCTTTCCATCAATGCTGGGTATCGTAGCTTCAGGATATTGGGTGGAAGCATGGGGTATCACATCCGTCTTTATGATCAGCGGATGGGTTATCTTTCTGATTGGAGTGGGTGCAAATTTTATTTCTTCAATCAAGCAGTTGGATAATTACGCATAGTATTATTTATTAAAGAATTATTATATGACAAAGAAAGAACACACTACGATTACAGAGTTATTTCAAGTTTTGGACTTGTTGGAAAGCCTGGACATGCAGTTTTGGTTGGATGGAGGCTGGGGAGTGGATGTCTTGTACGGACAGCAAACCCGCTTGCATAGAGATATTGACATTGATTTTGATGCCAATTATACAGACCAACTCCTTGATCTTTTGCAGGAGAGAGGATATCAAATTGAAACAAATTGGTTGCCCACCCGTATGGAACTGTATAGCAAAGAATTAGGCTATATTGATATCCATCCTTTTGTCTTGAATGCGGACGGCACTTCCAAACAAGCCGACTTGGATGGAGGCTGGTATGAATTTCAACCGGACTATTTTGGAACAGCAGTCTTTGAAGGCAGAAGCATCCCTTGCATTTCTGCAAAAGGGCAACAAGTATTCCATTCGGGCTACGATTTAAGAGAGAAGGATATTCACGATTTATCTATAATTAAACAATGTATAACAACAATGAGCCTAACAATTAGATAAGAACAAGAAAATGACAGAAAAACAAATTGTCTGGTATATCTTACTTACAGAAGTAAAGATAGTGGAAAAGGCGCGTGCGTTTGACCCCTTCGGGCACGCGGGATTTGACCCCTTTGGGCGAAATAAGAATGACCCTTGCGGGCGCCATAAAAATGACCCCTGTCGAAGCATCGGCAGGGGAATTTTTTGTAGCTTTGAGACTCCTTGTCCTGGCACGGCGGGGATCAATCTCAAAAACTACAGAATATGATTGCAAAATTAAAAAACATCCTTCGATGTTACGCAGTCGGAATGGGAATAAAAGAGACGGCCAACACGTTTCACCTTTCCCGCAACACCGTACGCAAGTATGTCCGGCTGTTCATTTCAAGCGGCAAGACTACCGAACAGCTGCTTGAACTCTCGGAAGAGCATCTCCGTGAGATGTTCGGATGCACGGAGTTCCGTCACCGCGAGCCGTCGCAGCGTCAACTGGAACTTGACGCACTGATACCGGGCTATGTCGCCCGGCTTTCCCGCAAGGGCATGACAGTCCGCAAGCTTTTCAACGAGTACAGAAGCGAGCATCCCGACGGCTTTCAGGAGTCCGTGTTCAAACGCTCCGTCCGGCAGTACAGGTTCCACACCACGGTTGTGGGGCACGTCGAGCACTATGCCGCCGACCAGATGTATGTCGACTTCGCAGGAGACAAGCTGGAAGTGGTGGACGGAATGACGGGAGAGGTCAAGAAAGCGGAAGTGTTCGTCGCCATCCTTCCGTTCAGCCACTACACGTACTGCGAGGCGGTATGGTCGCAACGGAAGGAAGACCTGATCAAGGCCTGTCAGAATGCATTTGAGTACTTCGGAGGCGTGACGGCCGCCATCGTGCCCGACAACCTGAAGGCGGCGGTAAAGACCAGCGACCGGAACGAGCCTGTGATCAACGAGGAGTTCGCGGCCTTCGCCGAACATTACGGATGCGCCGTATATCCCGCGCGGGTCCGCCATCCCAAAGACAAGGCCCTTGTCGAGAACGCCGTCAAGCTGCTGTACCAGTCAGTGTATCTTGACATAGAGGGGATTGTCTTCCCGTCGCTGGACGAACTGAACACGGCGATTCACATATCGCTGCACGATTTCAACGAAAGGCTGATGGCAGGAAGGAATATGTCGCGTAAAGACATGTTCCTGCAGGGCGAAAAGGACTTCCTGCGTCCCCTTCCCGAGAAACCGTTTGTCATCAAGGAACGAAAGCTGATGACAGTGGGCAAGAACTGTTATGTCTCCCTGTTCAAGCACCATTACAGCGTGCCGCGCGAGCATGTCGGCAAACGTGTGGTCATCCTTTATGACGCGGACACGGTTGAGATCTACTGCGGCCTCAATCTCGTGGCCACACACGACCGCTGCGACATACCCTACACATACTCATGGAAGAAGGAACACAACCTGCCCGGCCATTACGGCCCGTATGACAAGGATCTGGAGGAACTCTTCAAGCGAGCCGCTGAAATGGACAACATCGTTCTTGACTACCTCCACGAAGTGGATGCCATGATGCAGTATCCGCCGAAATCCTTCAGCAGCTGCCGCGGCATACTGTCGCTTGAAAAGAAGTATGGCACAGACCGACTCGTGGCGGCGTGCGCCTGCGCGTCGATGAAGGCGGCATATGGCTATCAGACCGTCAGGAAAATCCTCGAACAGGGCGAAGACGCTGACTTCCTGCCGGATGAGGACGGAACTGCCTGTGGCCCGACGGCTGCAGTCCCTGCTCCGGTACACAAGAACATCCGCGGCCGCGAATACTACAGCCGCAAAAACGAACCCAACAACACCAACAGTAATGGAAACAACAGATAAAACCGCACCGGCCACCCAGCAACCGGACCAGAACACAACATCGCTGGACCTGATGAACCGCATGAAGATGCACGGAATGGCAGAGGCCTTCCGCGAAAGCCTTGCCGGAACAACCGCACAGTCAATGACTCCGGATTCCTTCTTGTCGATGCTCCTGCACCGCGAATGGGACTGGCGCGCACAAGCCGCCGTAATGCGCCTGACAAAAAACGCGGCGTTCCGCTACAAGGCATATCTCGAGGAAATCGACTACGCCACAAACCGGGGGCTCGACCGCAACCAGATGGAGCGCCTGGCGACACTCGACTTCGTCCGAAACGGTCAGAATCTCTTCATCACCGGATCATCAGGCACAGGTAAAAGCTTCCTGGCCTGCGCACTGGGACATGAGGCTTGCAAACGTGGCATACGCACCCTGTATGCCAACGCCTCCAAACTGCTCGGACAGCTAAAGGTCGCAAAAGTCAAGAACAATCTTGAGCCCGAGCTCAAGAAAATCGAACGATGTCAGCTGCTCATCCTCGACGATCTTTTTCTGGTGCCCCTTGACGCGAAGGAGCGTCCGATCCTGCTCGACATAATCGAAGACCGCAACGAGCGCAAATCGATCATCATCACCTCCCAGTACCCTTCCTCAAGCTGGTACGACATGGTCGGTGACCCGACTGTGGCCGATGCCATCCTCGACCGTATAGTACACTCGGCGCACACAATCGAGCTGTCCGGAGAAAGCATGCGCAAACTGAAGGCTAGAAAAGCCTGACAAACCAAATGAGGTAAAATAACATTGACCCCCGCCGCCAGGACTTTTAAGGGGTCATTCTTATTTTGCCCGAGGGGTCAAATCCCGCGTGCCCGAAGGGGTCAAACGCACGCGCCTTTTCCAGTTAACAAGTAATGTGCTCGAATACTTTGTGTTAAAATACTTTGTGTTAATATGTCATCATTAGTGCTCGGCGGGAATTTGATGGCGGGTGCGGACGGTGAGGCAGGCGGCGGTTATTACGAGGAGGGTGAGGAATTCGGATACGGGGATGGCGAGCCATAGGCCGGTTTCGCCGAATATGCGGGGGAGGAGGAAGAAGCCGGGGACTACGAATATCACTCCGCGCAACAGCATGTAGATGATGGAGCGGGCTGACTGTTCGCGGCTCTGGTAGTAGCCGATGAATGTGATGTTGAGCGCGAAAAAGAGGGCGCAGATGCCGAGCACGGGGAGCCCTTCCACGGCTATGGCGTAGGCCGGTTCGGACGGGCTGAGGAATACCTGAGTCAGCAGCGATGCTCCCGACCACATGCCGGTTGAGATTATGGCTCCGCAGATGCAGGCTGTCACTGCGGCTATCCGCAACGTACGGGTGACGCGCTCAAACTGCCCGGCTCCGTAGTTGAAGCTTATGATAGGCTGCGATGCCTGAGCCACGGCGTTGCTTATCGAGAATATGAGCGGGAACAGGTAGCAGCCGATGCTGAATGCGGCCACTCCCGCTTCGCCGAGTGTGTCGAGAAACACGTAGTTGCCTGTCACCATCATTATGCCTATCGAGAGTTCGGCGATGAATGTGGCGAGTCCGATCTTGACCATGTATCCGGTGTTGCGGAGCGACAGGCGTAACGATTTGACCGACAGTTTCAGACGGTAGAATTTCAGTTTGTCGGAGAAGAAAAGGAAATATCCGAGTACCATCAGTCCGCCGACGATGCATGAAATCGAGGTCGCTATCGACGCTCCTTTTATGCCCATGCCGAGCGGGAACACCATCAGCCAGTCGAGAAATATATTGAGCACGGCGGCGGCAATCTGTATGCTCATTGCGAATTTCGGGGAGCCGTCGAGACGTATGAGCATCATGCCGACGCACTGCACGTAGAAAAACATCAGGCCCGGCAGAAGCCACAGCAGGTAGTCGGAGGCGAGGCTTTCGAGCGCGGGGCTGCAGCCGAGAGCATAAAGCACGTGACGTGTGAAAAGAAGCGATACGGCAATTACCACGCCGAAAATCACGGCTCCGGCTATGTAGGCCTGTGTCATTATTATCCGGGCTGCCTTGACGTTGCCCTCGGCAAGGCGGATGCTGCCTACGACGGATGCGCCGATGCCGAACATCAGTCCTATGCCGGTGCAGATGAGAAACAGCGGCGCCACGATATTTATTGCCGCCAGGCCGTTGCTGCCGACCCCATGTCCTACGAACATGCCGTCGCACAGGTTGAGCACCGAGTTGAACAGCATGCCTATGAGCGTAGGGAAGAACATGGCGCGGAACAGGCGCCCGATTCTCTCGTTTCCAAAGTCAAGTTTATCTCTTTCCATTTTTTTGCGTGTTTTAGAGAGTGTTTGGATTTAGACGAGCTCTTAGAGGGTGTCAACACTCTATATAAGAGACTGCAAAGGTACTCACATATTATATATTATGCTCGGTGGAAAATATTACAGATTGGGTACTTTTTATAACAAAACAGGCATTGTTGCCGTTGTTTTATAGTATCTTTGCTTAAAGACGGGATAAGGTATGACAGGAAATAACGATATTATAAAGAACGGCGCGGCGTTTGAATGCGGCACCATAGGTGGTATGAGCCGGGTTGCGGGTCATCCGCTTGCAGTGGACGGATGCCTGATAATGCTTTGCGAAAGAGGGGAGGCACAATTGTCGGTCAACTCCCGGCGGTTCGTGATGAGGCCGGGGCGGATGGCTTTCATGTCGTTTGACATGCTGACGGTGTTGCGCGGAGTATCGGCTGATTTTGAGGCGAAGTTTCTGTCGATAGGATTTGAGGCGGCGCAGGATATATTCTTTCTCGTCACGTCCAACCGATTCTGGGATTTCGTATACAAGTCGCCTGTATTCGTGGTGCCCTCAGACCTCGCGGCGCCGGTCGGACACTGGTTTGCGCTGACTGCATGGCTGTCGGCCAACTGCCCGGATGCGATACGTGACAAGATGATGCGCAATGAGTCGGAAAATTTCATCATCAATATGGCCGGGCAGATTGAGGCGCGCTACGGGCAGCTCGGAGCGAGTCCGGTGAAGAACAGGGCATGGGCGCTTGTCAATGATTTTGTAGCGCTTGTCGAGCGCAATTATGCCGTGTGTCACGACGTGGGCTATTATGCCGACCGCCTGAATGTAACTCCCAATTATCTCAATATAATAACGCGCCGGTGCACGGGCACGACCGCTAAGGAGCAGATAAACATGCGCATCGGTCAGGTGGTGAAAATGCTGCTTGACACGACAGATCTTTCGGTGAAGCAGATAGCACAGTGGCTTCATTATGACGACCCGTCATACCTTTGCCGCATATTCCGCAAGCTGACCGGTATGTCGCCGATACGCTACCGCAACAAGATGCGGCATGAGCCGGATACGGCGATATCAAGCCGCAGTTAAAAAAACGGCTGCCGACAAGCCGATTGCAGAATCGCTTCGTATGGCAGCCGCGTTTTATTTGTGTAAAGCGCCAGCGGCGATGACCGGCAGCGTGAAATCGAGTTTTGGCCGCTTTGCCGCTATTTTGCGGAGTCGCGGGGGACGGAGGCGGCTATGAGCACGGCGTTGCCTGTCAGTGTGACGGAGCGTGCGGATGCCGCGACGAGCACTGTGTGGCCGCGCGATATGTCGCATGCGGCTTCGCGGTCTACGTCGACCGTGCATCGGCCGTCGATGCATATCAGCGCGGTGAACGATTCGCTCAGGTGCTGGAGTGAGAGCTGGCCGTTGACGGTGATTTTCTGCACGTCGAAATAATTGCATTTCACCAAGGGCACTTCCCCTTTGGCCGCGCGGTCATAGTCGGTGACATAGTTGTCGTAGACGCGGTAGTCGATGGCATCGACAGCCTCTTCGACGTGGAGCTGGCGGGGCTTGCCGTCGAGGCCGCGGCGGTCGTAGTCGTACACGCGGTATGTTATGTCGGATGTCTGCTGTATCTCAGCGATGAGGTTGCCCCCTCCGATTGCGTGGATGCGTCCGGCGGGGAGGAAGAATACATCGCCCGGATGCGACTTGTGGCATGCAAGCACATCGGTGATGGTGTTGTCGGCCACGCGGCTGCGGTATTCGTAGGGCGTTATCTCCTTCGAGAGGCCGGATATGATGTCGGCGTTGTCGTCAGCATCGATCACGTACCACATCTCGGTCTTGCCGGGGCTGTTGTGGCGGCGTCCGGCAAGCTCGTCGTCGGGATGTACCTGCACTGACAGGTTGTCGCGGGCATCGATGATTTTTATGAGCAGCGGGAAACTGTCGCCGAAGCGGCGGTAGACCTCTTCGCCTACGAGGTCGGCGCCGTATTTGTCGATAAGCTGCGTGATGGTGAGGCCGCGGTCCTCGCCCGAGTCGACCACCGATTCATGTCCCGGCACGCCGGAAATCTCCCAGCTTTCGCCTATGTTGGCCAGGTCGGTGTCAATGTTCTTGAACTCCTTTATCTTGTCTCCGCCCCATACCACGGGCTTGAGGTAGGGCTTGAATGTGAATATCTTGTTCATGTGGGAATCGGATTGCGGTTATTGTTTTCCATCGAGTGATGCGAGAGCGAACACGTAGGCGCCTATCGAGATGGCCTCGCTGGCGCCGAGACGGGATATTGCCACGCCGGTACGTTTCACGGGGTCGTAAGTCACGGTATCTTCGGTGCCGTGGATTTTCAGCGGACGGCCGTTGCCGCGGGCAAATTCGCGGAACTCGTTCTCGTTGTCGAGGTCGTAGACATTCATCTGCACGCGGTTCACCTTGTCGCCGCCAAGAGTGCTTATTGAGGAGCGCATCTTCTCCAGGAGCGCCGGCATGATGTGGCGGGCGGCTCCGGTAAGGCCTCCGCCTATCACTACGAGCGAGTCGGTGAGGGTCACGGCAGTGGCCATGGCATCGCCGGCGGCGATGCCGAAGCGGCGGAATGCTTCTTTGGCGGCGTCGCGGTCGCCCTCACGGGTGCCGTCGGCAATCTCGCATATATCCTTTGGCGTCAGGCCGTGGTCGGGGTTGCCGGTAAGTTCGCCGTAGACGCGTTTGATGGCGCGGATTGCCACGCTGTCCTCTATGATGATATTGCTGTCGAATGTGTCGGGCAGGCAGAATGTCTCGATGCATGAGTTGTTGCCGCGGTTGAGGCGTCCGCCCACTACGGAGCCGATGCCGAACCCGGTGCCGAAGGTATAGCCGAGCAGGTTGGTGTATTTCTTTTCGCCACCCATCGCGGCTATGCGGGCGTTGACTTCGGGCAGAAGGCCTTCCATCGCTTCGCCGAGTGCAAAGAGGTCGCCGTCGTTATTGATATAGACGGGGATGCCGAAGCGGCGGCGGAGTATTTCGCCGAGGGCCACGCCGTCGCGGAACGACGGGAAGTTGGGCAGGTAGCCGCCGATGATGCCGTTGGCGTAGTCGGCCGGACCGGGAAATGCGAAACTGATGGCTACGGGCAGTTGCTCGAGCGATGCTATGACCTCCTCGAATCCCGATATGAGAGTCCTGATGCAAAGGTCGAGGTCGTGGGAATTGGACGGCTTGGTTATCGGGTCGATTATGAACCGGTTGCCGCGCATGGCGCCGAATACGAAGTTAGTCCCCCCGGCGTCAAGGGTGATGACAATGCGTTGGTCTGTCTGATACATGGTATGTCTGTCGTGTTTGTTTGATGAATTCGGTCTGTGGGGATAAATGATAAGAGCACAAAGATAGCAAAAAAAAGAGCTGCGGTCAATTTTTCAATATAAAAAAGCTCAGTTGCAAAGCCGGGTTGAATTTAAAAAAATTATATTTATAGGCTATTTGTCGCTAATTTTTAACAACCTATTTTTTTTACATTGGCACACAAAACGCTGTTACAGGTCGAGGGTGAGCTGGGTGTCGAGGAGGCGGAACGACATGCGGTGGAAGGGGGAGGGACCGTATTCCGCGATGGCCTGACGGTGGGCACGGGTGGGATAGCCCTTGTTGTCGTCCCAGTGGTACATGGGGTATCGGGCGTGGAGCTGCATCATCGCTTCGTCGCGGTGGGTCTTGGCGAGCACTGAGGCGGCGGCAATGTTGGCGAAGCGGCCGTCGCCTTTTACGAAGGTGGTGAACGGTATGTCGCCGTAGGGTTTGAACCGGTTGCCGTCGACTATTATGGCCTGTGGGCGTACCGCGAGCAGGTCGAGCGCGCGGTGCATGGCGAGAATGGAGGCGTTGAGTATGTTGATTTCGTCGATTTCCGCCGCTGTTACTATGCCTACGCCCCATGCCACGGCCTCGCGTTCGATGATGGGACGGAGCGTGTCGCGCTGTCGTTCGGTGAGCTGCTTGGAGTCGTTGAGGAGGGGATGGGAGAAGTCGTCGGGCAGTATTACGGCGGCGGCGTATACGTCGCCGGCCAGACAGCCGCGCCCAGCTTCGTCGCATCCGGCCTCATTGATGCCGGGCATATTGCATATCGCAAGTGGAGATTTCATTATTGTATGTTTGTGAATGTATTGTAGCGTCCCTGCTTTGCTGACATGGTTTCTTAACTCATCGGTATGGACAAAAAAAATTATCCGTCATCCCGACGAATAATCTTTTTTAACCTTAAATCTAATACCATGAAAAACACATTGCAAAGATATATACTTTATGTTATATAACATAATTTTTTGGCAAAAAAATATCAATTTAACTTTATTTTAACACTTTTGCCATTGAAATGCTCTATAATACGGCAATAATATGGCAAAAAGGCGTTCGTGCAAATAAAATGGTCATAAACGACGCTTAGATTTTATTAAAATTCCTTTAAATTTTGTCGCCCCGAGTCGTTTATTTTTACATTTATTATTAACTTTGTGAAACAGGGTTAAAAAATCACACGGTGCTGTGGTTGTTTTTTCCTATTGCATCAGCCATTGCGGCATGAAAAAGTAAAAATTATTAACCAATTAAATTACACAGTATGAAGAGAATCACTCTCTTTGCCACAACATTGTTGGTGGCGGGTTCCACCGCCTTTGCCGACTATGTGTGTCGTGGCACAATCACCGATGAACAGGGCGAACCTCTCATCGGAGCTTCTGTTATGGTACCCGGAGCCAAAACCGGCGTCACCACTGATATCGACGGTAATTTCACCATCAAGGTGCCAGACAACACCAAGGAGCTGACCATCGAGTATATCGGTTACAAGACGGCCAAAGTTCCAGCATCGGCCTCGATGGGCAACATCACTCTCGAGGTCGCTTCACAGATGCTCAAGGACGTCGTTGTGACCCAATCGATTGCACGCACGCGCAAGACCCCGGTTGCGGCATCGAGCGTCGACGCTCTTCTTATTGAGAATAAACTTGGCGGCCAGGAATTCCCCGAAGTGCTCAAGACTACTCCGGGCGTGTGGGCCACAAAGGACGGCGGCGGCTACGGCGACGCCAAAATCAATATCCGCGGCTTCAAGTCGGAGAACACAGGTATGCTTGTCAACGGTATTCCGGTCAACGATATGGAAGGCGGATGGGTGTACTGGTCGAACTGGGCCGGCCTCTCCGACGTGACTTCGATGATGCAGGTGCAGCGCGGTCTGGGCGCATCAATCATCTCCGTTCCCTCGGTGGGCGGTACGCTCAATATCACCACTCGCTCGCTCGACGCCAAGAAGGGCGGCGCTGTATTCTACGGCATGGGCAATGACGGCATGAACCATATCGGATTCAATGTGTCGACCGGCCTGATGAAAAACGGCTGGGCGGTGTCGTTGATGGGCACGCGCAAATGGGGCGACGGCTACGTGCAGGGCACCAACTTCAACGCCTACACCTATTTCGTCAACGTGTCGAAACGCATCAATGACGCGCACCAGTTGTCGTTGACCGCATTCGGCTCGCCGCAAGTGCACTACAAACGTTCGTCGCAGGACGGTCTCTCAATCGAGAACTGGCAGAATGTCAAGAACTATATGGACGGCGAGAGCATGTACCGCTACAACCCGACATTCGGTTACGACATGGACGGCCAGGTACGCTCGTCGACAAAGAACGTATATCACAAGCCTCAGATTTCATTGAACCATATCTGGCAGATTGACCACAAGTCGTCGCTGTCGTCGGCAGTATATGTGTCGCTCGCAAGCGGATACGGTTCGTCGGGTCAGGGACGCGGCACCTACAACGGCCAGTCGCTCAGCAATGCTTCGTGGTACGGCGCATCCAACGGTAACCTAAACACCCTTTTCCGCCGCGAGGACGGTACGTTTGACTACGCCGCCATCCAGGAGATGAACATGGCGTCGGAGACCGGTTCAAACATGATTATGTCGAAGTCAATCAACTCCCACAAGTGGTTCGGCCTCGTATCGACCTATAAGAATGAGCTTATCGAGAAGAAACTCAATCTTACCGCCGGTATCGACGTGCGCTACTATATCGGCAAGCACACCAACGAAATCACCGACCTCTACAACGGTGCGTACTTCATGGATGACTCGAGCCGTAAAGGTGTCAATCCCGCCAACAATGCAGCGGCTGCCGACCCCAACTGGAAGTACCAGAAACTCGGCGTAGGCGATGTCGTGTACCGCGACTATGACGGCTATACGGTGCAGGAAGGCGGTTTCGCCCAGGTGGAATACACCACCCTCTCCGACAAGCTGACTATGGTGCTCGCCGGCTCGCTCAACAACACTACCTACTGGCGTGTCGACCGTTTCTATTATGACAAGGAACACGGCACTTCGGAGAAGCCCAACTTTATCGCCGGTTCGGTAAAAGGTGGCGCCAACTATAATATCGACAAGCATAACAACGTATACTTCAACGGCGGTTACCTCACCCGCGCCCCCTTCTTCGCCAAAGGCGTATTTGCCGCGCAGGCCACATCCAACGCCATCAACCCCGATCCCGTCAATGAAAAATGCGGTTCGATTGAAGTAGGTTACGAATACCATTCGCCGATATTCACGGCCACATTCAACGCTTACTACACGAAGTGGATGGACAAGACTACCACCCGCTCGTCGACAATGGGCGACGGCTCGCGCTACTATCTCAACATGTCGGGTGTCGACGCCCGTCACATGGGTCTGGAGCTCAACCTGAAATACCGCCCCACACAGTGGCTCGATATCGACGGTATGCTCTCGATAGGCGACTGGAACTGGGATTCAAACGCCAAGGGTTACTACTACAATGACCTCGGACAGCCTCTTGCCAACACCTCGGGCAAACTTGCTTCGGGCGTGTTCGCCGAAGACCATGCATGGTCAATACTCAACCAGAAAGGACGCAAAGTGGGCGGCTCGGCACAGACCACAGGTGCAATCGGTGTGACCGTAAAACCGTTCAAAGGCATGCGCATAGGCGCCGACTGGACATTCTCGGCACGCAACTACTCCGACTATACGGTATCTGACAACGACCTTATTCCCTTCAAGGAGGTCAACGTGGCCGATCCGTGGAGAATTCCCTGGGGCAACCAGCTCGACATGTCGGCAAGCTACAAGTTCCAGATGGCCGGCTTCGAAGCCACCCTGTTCGGCAATGTCAACAACCTCTTCAACTACAACTATGTTGTTGACGCATACACCGCATCGGGCAGCCGCGGCACATGGGAAAACGCCTACCGCGTGTTCTATTCGTTCGGCCGCACTTATTCTCTCCGTCTTAAAATAGCGTTCTAATTCACCTCCCAATAAAATAACAATATGAATACAATTATAAAACACAGTTTCCTTGCTCTCGGCGCCGTGGCACTCCTCGCCGGTTGCGACGAGAACGACTGGAACGATAAACTCGACGGTTTCGAAGTGCCGGAACCGGGCACGTCGGTAGAGACGTTAAACTATACTCTCACTGTTGCCGACTATACCAAAATCCTGAACCAGGCGCCTTATACTTCAATAGGCACCCAGGAGGAGAGAGCGCTGATTGCCGCTACAAATTCATTTACTACCGACGCCGAGGCTCGTCAGTTTATCCCTGCGATACTGCGCGACTCGACCAACAATTTCTTCGCCCTCTCCAACGGTTCGGCTGTCAAGGTGACATACAACGTAGCCGCCAACCGTCCGCAGAGCGTACTCCTTATCAATAAGGGAGTGGAGCTGCTGACCCTCTCGGAAGACGATTACATGACGATATGGGGCAGCGATGACAACTACATCAATGCTTTTTCGCCCTCACATCCGTTCTCGTCGCGTACAGTCAACGGTATCCTCAAAGCTGAGTTCCCCGATGCCGAAGCCGGACAGTATGCAGTCGTGACTTACAACGAGGCTTCCGAAAACCCGATTTTCGGCACAATCGGCGGCGACCCGGATGTCCCCGAACCGTCGTTCGAGCCGACTTCGGTCATAGGCTCCGCAGCCGAGGGTGACGCGGTCGACATCAAGGGATATATCACCGCTGTCAACAACCGCGGTTTTATCCTTACCGACAACTCCGGCTCTATCCTTTGCTACCAGGCTTCGGGCTTTGATGTGGCTTCTGTTGCGGTAGGCAACCAGATTTCGCTTAGCGGCGAGGTGGGGTCATACGGCAAAGGCCTGCAGATTGCAATTACCGAAGAGAGCTATACGGTAGAGGGAACGGGCGAATACACCTATCCCGCTCCCGTGGTCTACACCGGCGCCATGATGGACGAGGCAGTGGCACGTACCGGCAACGAGCTTGCGCAGTATGTGCAGTTCACCGGCAAGGCATCCGTCAGCGGCAACTATTATAACTTCGCTGTCGACGGCGCTTCGACCGCACAGGGAAGCGGTTATCAGGTGCCGCAGTTCATACGCGACCAGATTACAGCCGGCGAGACTTATATTGTCCGCGGATATTTCGCGTCGGTTTCATCGGGCAAATTCTTCAACGTCGTAATCACGTCGGTTGAGAATGCCGCCAATGCTTCGGGTGCTCCCGTACATCGTGCTCCTGTCAATGAAGTTTCCACTACGGTCAAAAATGCCATCCTGTATTTCGACGGCACATCGTGGTTGTCGATGACCGGAGTCGAAGTGCTCCAGCCTGCCGACTACAAGGCCATGGGACAGACTTACGGAAATCTCTCGGGAACTCTTCCCGCCGAGCTTCTTCCCGTCTACCTTAAAAACAAATATCCATACGCTGCCGCCGAAGATGAGATCGTCGTAGCCTACAACTACTATAACGGTTCCGGTGCCTCTTATCAGGCCGCACAGTATATCTTCAACGGCACCGAATGGGTGGTCAACGCCGGCGAGACCACTTCGCAGTTTGTAAAGCGCAACGGTTTCTGGCTCTATGACCCGTCGGTAGTCATCACGCTCCCCGAAAGCCGTACCGAGCCTTCCGTTACGTACTACACTGCCGCCGTAGAGTGGGTGTTCGAGAATATTTCCAAGCCTATGGGTGGCGTATCGCTTAAGGACGGTCCCTACATGGATGTGAAATACGGTAATTCGGAATTCTATTCCGGCACATCGTTCTATTACTGCAACGTCGACATACGCGGTGCCAACGCCAAGAGCAAGTTCCCCGAACTCTACGAAGAGTACACCGACGACGAGGTGACCGCCCTCATGCAGAAACGTTTCTGCCTCGAGACAATGCCCGCCGTACTCGCACAGCTTAATCCCGACGCAGTGCCCGTCGACGGCATGGAAGTGACCTATACCGTCAACTTCACCGCCTACACCGGCGCCCGCTCGGTAGAGACCGTGGTCTACACCGTCACCGGCAAAGGCCAGTTCCAATACAAGAGCTGCACATGGTTCGCCAACGGCGAGGACGCCGACTGGAAATAACGTATAGCGCAGTATAATTATCTAAACAAAGGCACAAAAGCCAAGGCAAAAGTACAATCTTTTGTCATGGCTTTTGTGTCTTCGTTTTTTTCTGCCATTCAGTCGCATAACTTACTAATAAAATCAGAGACTTACGTTATATCTTCCGAAAAATTCGTAATTTTGCGTCGAAAGGAAATATGGAGATGACAAAAGAAGAACTGCGGCAAAGGCTCAACGATATAGAATGGAATGACTTTGAGGTAAAGGAGGCCTCGGGTGGTCTCCCTAAATCCATGTGGGAAACTGTAAGTGCTTTTTCCAACACCGCAGGGGGCTGGATAATTCTCGGCGTACACGAGGAAAAAGGGAAGAGGATTTCTACGTTTGAGATTGTTGGTGTGGACAAGCCGGAAAAGATGGAACAAGACTTGGCTGCAATTCTACGTTCGACGTCAAAGTTTAATGTTCCCATATTGGCAAGAATAGACCGAATGGACTTTGATGGGAATATAGTTTTTGCCGTATATATACCACCAAGTGACAGCAAGCCTGTGTATATGAACAATAACCTGTCTAATACCTATATCCGTGTGGGTAGCGGTGATCAACGTGCAACCGATATCGAGATTGGTATATTGCTCAGAGAGAAAACGTTTGGATGTAAGTCTGAAATGGCAGTTCCGGGCACGTCTTTAAATGACTTAAATGCTAATTCAATCGAAACTTACCGTCGTCGGTTGCAACGGTTCAATCCGGAACTGGAGTTCAATTCGTTAGGTCATGATGAGTTTTGTGAACGGACAGGCATAGCTGACAATGGGGTGCTGACCTTTGGCGGATTGTTGACTTTTGGACGCAGGAATGTTATAATCAAACATCTTCGCCATTTTTGGATTGATTACCGAGAGATTCCCGGTAGTTCCTACGATGATGCGGAAGTGCGCTATACCTATCGTATGCCGGAACAGGAGAACATCTGGGAATACTTTCAGATGCTCATACAACGGCTACGGTCTTTTGCTGACAATCCGTTCATGCCAGGACCTGACGGTTTTTCTCCTGAAGACAACTCTCAATTGTACAGTCTTCGCGAGGGATTGATAAATCTTTTGGCACATGCCGATTATTTTGGTCCGATGCATTCATCTGTCACTATCTACAATGATAAAATCGAATTTCAGAACCCCGGGCAATTCCCTGTGGCTCTAACCGGAAATGTCAAGAAGATTAAATCAATACCACGTAATCCCAATATAATCATGTTCTTTCGTTATGCGCGTTTGGCAGAAAATGCAGGTTACGGAATAGGCCGCATAAAGAAATGGGAATCCCTGACGGGAGAAAAAGTTGAGATTGAAAGTGACATGGCGACTTCCACAATCACATATTTCAGACCTATCATCGGTCAGAAAATCGGTCAGAAAATCGGTCAGAAAATCGGTCAGAAAAAGTTGCCGACCCGGGAAAGATTATTGAAATTAATATGCGAAAATCCCAGGATTACAAGGAATGAACTTGCTGAAACTTTACATATCACAACGTCGACTGTTCAATTCCATATAGAAAAACTGAAATCAGAAGGTCTATTAGAGAGAGTCGGGGGCTCAAAAGGGGGATATTGGAAAGTTGAAAACTGACCTTAGAACAGTAAGGACGAAGGATCGGGATAGTAAAAATCTCGTATCTTATATAGCGTATCTAAGGCGTTTTTGATGAGTATCCGTATACAAAAACACAATAAAATTTTTATTCCTTTGTCAAGGCCTTTGTGTTTTTGTTTATTTTATGCTGCTTTAGGTGCGGAGGGTCGGTCGGTGGGGAGGGCGCGGCTTGTTGTTACGAGCCATACGCCGCTGAATATCAGGATTACTGCTATGCCTTTTATCAGTGTGAAGCTGTCCATGCCGAGGGTTATGCCTACTATGGTGGCTACGATGGGCTGGAGGTAGTTGTAGATGCCTACGACGGTGGGGCGCAGAAGTTTTTGGCCGGTCATCACTCCGATGTAGGCAAGGTAGGTCGCAAACACTACCACTGCGGCTGCTCCGCACCATTCCACGGCGCTGATTGCGCCCCACGACGTGCTCAGCACAACGGGGATGCTCACGGGCAGTGAAATCACCGTGGCCGACAGAAACATCCACTTCATCAGCGTCACGAGCGAATATTTGCGTATGAAGTTGCGGTAGAGGGTGAGGTAGAGCGCGAAACTGAGCTGCGCCGTAAGCACTATGACATCGCCCAAGAGCGGATTGGAGGCCGTGGCGCTTTGCGACGGGCTGCCGAGCATCAGTATAAGCGCTCCGGTCGCTCCGACCGCTATGCCTCCAGCCTTTTTCAGGCTGATAGGTTCGCGCAGTATCAGCCATGCCAGCAGCATCACCCACATCGGCATGGTGGTAGTCACGAGGCTCGCCTCGCTCGGCGTAGTCATGCTCACTCCGAGTATGAAGCAACCCTGATTGAAAAGTATGCCGAGCATTCCGGCGCCGCACAGCAGCAGTTTGTCGCGCGCAGGCACATGTTCGCGGGGCAGAAACAATGATGTAAGCCAGAACAGCGCCGCCGCTCCGGCCATGCGGAAATCGACAAGAAGCATCGGCGCCACCGTGCCCGATGCAAGCACTATTTTCACTACGGGCGACATGAGTCCCCATGTCAGATTGGCACCGAACATCGCCAGATGCCCTTTCAGGTTAAAGTCACTCATATTTATCAGTCCTCTTTCAAAAATTCCTGCAAAATTACTAAATTTGTGCATATGATATCCATCGTAATACCGCTTTATAACAAAGCGAAACTCGTAGAGCGCTCTCTCGGCTCGATTGTGGCGCAGGATTTCCACGATTGCGAGGTCGTCGTGGTCGACGACGGTTCGACCGACGACAGCGCGGAGGTGGTGCGCCGCTACGCCGCCGTACATGGCCTCGACATGCTCCGCGTCATCCCGCAAGATAATGCCGGGGTGGGGGCGGCGCGCAACCGCGGCATAGCCGAGGCACGCGGCGAATATGTCACATTTCTTGACGCCGACGACGAGTGGCGTCCCGGTCACTTGCAGGCACTTGCCGCGCTTGCCCGAAACTACCCTCAGTGCGCGGTATTCGCAACAAACTATGAGAATCTGATGGCCGACGGGCGCATTGTGCCCAACCGGCTGTCGCGCCTCCCGTTCACGGGCGACACCGGCGTTATCGACAATTACTTCGTGATGGCTGCGGAGTCGAATCCTCCGCTGTGGACGTCGGCGGTGATGGCTCGCCGCGATGCGCTGCAGGCGGTAGGGGGATTTCCCGAAGGTATAAAGTCGGGGGAGGACCTGCTGACGTGGGCACGCCTCGCCTCACGTTACGGCATAGCGTATTGCACGGAGCCGTCGGCGGTATATCACCGCGGTTTCAGCAATCCCCGTCCGCCCGAGGCTGTCGACGAAGTGGGTCGTCAACTCGAACTGCTTTACCGCGAAAATAAAAACACTCCGGGATTGAAACGCTACCTTGCCCTATGGTACAACATGCGCATGAGCCGCTGTCTGGCCCACAGGATGTATGGCGGAGCATTCCGCGCGTTGTGCCGCTCATTGCGCTACCGGCCGACGCTCCGCATAGCCAAACCCCTCCTCCAATTCACCGTCCTCGGCCTTAAAAACAGATAGTCAATCGCATTAATATAAACAATAGTACAAAAGCCGTAACAAAAGCACAAAAATAGATTTTGTTTCGTAGTCAGCACTCCAGTTCCTTTGTTCTTTTGTTTAAATAAAAAACAACAGACGCAATCCCTCCCCTAAGTATAAATAATGTTCTGTTGTTGACTCTTTTGTCCTTTTGTTATAAATAGGCGGCTTGTCATGCGCGATGGCGGCGGGTGTAGTAGAGCGCGAAAAGGAGCACTACGCCGTAGCCGGCCATCGGCACTAAGAATGACAGCGACATGCCTGCGCGGTCGGCTATGTAGCCCATCGTGAGTGTGCCTATGGCGCCGCCGATAGGACTCATCATCAGGAACGACGAACCCAACTTTGTGAGGTTGCCGAGCCCGCTGAGCGACAGCGCGAATATGGTGGGGAACATGATTGACTCGAACAGATAGCACGCGCAGAGCGCCACAATCGACACGATGCCGCCGGCGAGTATCACCGTCAGTGTGCACGCCACCGTGCAGCATGCGCACACCAGCAGTACCTTCTCGGCGCGTATCCGGCTCATAACGCGGCTGCCTATCAGGCGTCCCGTGAAAAATAGCCCGAGCCCGCATATCGAGAGCATCTTCGACGCCGTGTCGTTGGATATGCTGCTGTCGTCGGTCACAAAATTGATGAAGAAACTGTTGATGGCTATCTCGGAAATCTCGTAGCAGAATATCGCGGCGAGGCCGAATACGAACAGCGGACGTCGCCACAGGCTCCTGATGGCTTGACGGTCGCCCTTTTCTACGGGAGTGTCCTCGCTTTTGATTTCAGGCAGCTTCACGCGGGTGAATATGACGGCCGCGATTATCACTATGACGCCGAGTATGCTGTAGGGGAGCGCCAGCTGCGCGTCGCTCTCCGCTCCCTCCTTGCCGAACAGTATCTGTCCGAAAATAAGCGGGCCGAATATGCAGCCCATACCGTTGAGCGACTGAGCTAAGTTGAGTCGGCTTGCGCTCGTTGTCGGATCGCCCAACCCCGCGGCATACGGGTTGGCGGCAGTCTCGAGAAAGGCGAGTCCGCACCCGAGCACGAACAGTGCCGTCAGGAATATGCCGAACGAGCCGCACAGCTCGCCGGGGATGAACATGAACGCCCCCGCGGCGAAAAGCAGCAGTCCGAACACGACGCCGCTGCGGTAGCCTTTCCTCATTATAAAGAATCCCGCCGGGAGCGCCATCAGGAAATATGCCGAGTAGACGGCCACCTGTATCAGCGCCGATTCGGTTTTCGACAGCGACATGACATCCTGGAAATGCTTGTTGAGCACGTCGAGTATCGAACGTGAGAATCCCCACAGGAAAAATAGCGAGGCAATGAGTATGAACGGCACGAGATACCGCCGGTCGATCAGCTTTGCGCCTTGTGTCTTTATGTCAGCCATGATAGCAGTTTGGTTACTTGGATATTATAGAGGGATGGTATTGCATAACTGATGTTGACGGTCGCATGATGTAGGGCTGCTCCCCGGAGCAGCCGATAGTAAAGGCTGATTATCAGCTGCTTTGCGGCTGCACCGGGGTGCAGCCCTACAAGATGGCGTATCATATTACTGTATATTGGAAGTTTTGCACCCCTCCGGTTAAAGATTAAATTTTCTCAATGAGCTGTCTGACCTCTGCGGTCGACGAGCGGAAGGGTCCGGTTGCCTGCAGTTTGATGGTGCACATCGCGGCCGCGAAGCGTCCCGCTTCCTCATATCCGGCACCTTTGTTGTGCATATACAGGTAGCCGGCCATGTAGGTGTCGCCGCATCCTGTGGCGTCGACAATGTCGGTCGGCGTGAATGCCGGTATTTCGTAAGCACGTCCGTCGGCGAGTATTACCGAACCCATGCTTCCGAGCGTCAGCACGACCTCTTTCACGCCCCAGCCGGCAAGTATTTCGGCGCCGCGGCGCGGGTCGGTGGCTCCGGTGAGCACGGCAGCTTCATGTTCGTTGACCTTGAGTATGTCGATATATTTGAGAGCTTCGAGTTTGTCGCTCCAGTCGACAGGGTATACCTTGTCGCCGCGTACCTCGCGCAGATAGCCCTGCGCGTCGACCGAGACAATCCCTTTTTCGCTGAGCGCCTTTATTATGTCGATTGAAAAATCGTCGGCGAGCAGGCTCCCCAAATGATAGTAGCGGGCCTTGATTCCGGCTACGCCCTCCGGAGTGAACGGGTCAGCCTTGGCAAGCACACGCTGTGTGCGGTGGTTCTGGTCCTCGCCGTAACGGTTTTCGAAATATACCGATTTGCGGCTCGGCAGCACTGTCACCTCTATGCCGAGGGCGCGAATATCGTCGACGGCCTTCATCTCGCTTTCGGCGAGCGAAGTGACAAGCAGAAAATTGTCGGCATGCAGGCTGCTCATGGCGTGGGCGAAATAGAACGCCGTGCCGCCGGGCGAATGCACAGTCATGCGCGGTGTTACGATTTTGTCAAGAGTTATGTGGCCGATGCAACAAATATCTGTCTCTTTCATCATGTTTTATGTATGTAATATTCATGCAAAATTAATGAAATATCCCGAGATAATCTACTTCGAGCCCTTATAAAAAATATGCCGATTATAATCGCTTGAATATTAATGATATGCAGATGATGTTGAAAACTTTTTGAAAAAAACGGAAAGAATTTGCTTAAAAAATTTGGAAAATATGAAAAACATGCTTAACTTTGCAGCGCTTTTGAAGCTCAATCGGGGTGTAGCTCAGTTGGTTAGAGTACGCGTCTGGGGGGCGTGAGGTCGCTAGTTCGAGTCTAGTCACCCCGACAAAATTCTCAAAAGCAAAAAAGTCCGAGAGGTTTTCCTTCCGGACTTTTTTATTTTAGATGGGCTGCAAAGTTCAAAATATACGAACGAAAGTTTGGGTCAGTAGCAAAACCCGGTTGAAATGTTAAAAAGCAATATGAATAAAAATCATCACCCGAAATGCCCAACCTCCCAAATCATTTTCAGGAGCATAATCTCCGGCTCTCCGCTGTCGGAATTTTAACAACTGAGTTTTTGCATTGATCCGTATTGTATCTGACCCACTATATGCTGCGGGGTGTATACAAAAAAAGAATGAGCAACAAAGTCTATAAGACTAATGCTACTCATTCTCCTCTCTCTCCGGCGGTATGGACGGGACTCGAACCCGCGACCCCCTGCGTGACAGGCAGGTATTCTAACCAGCTGAACTACCACACCGTATTTTAAAGATCGTTTCGGCTTTTCTGTCGTTTCGGTTGACTTCCTTGCCGTTTGCGTTTGCAAAGGTAATACAGGTTTTTGAGTTGTGCAAATATTTTCGAATATTTTTTTCAAAAAAATTAATTTAGTTGATTTTTTCTTCTGTATTATACCAAAGATTAGGCATTTTGTCTATGGTTTGGAGGCGAAATTAGGCATTATATAGGCGCTGCGGGTGTTGTTTATGCCAACTGAGTGCATTCGTCAATGCGTATTTTTTTTCGTTCTCCGATTAAACGCGGAGCGAATTTTCTCAATAATATTGCCGCACCAGCACTTGCGGCGATAGATACGACGAATATTATATAGTTGAAAATTCTGCCATCGTTGGCAATGTTGAGCTGTTTCATGCCCTGCTCCATTATTATCATGAAATGCTGGTGGCAGGCGAAAATCACGAGTGAATTCCTGCCGATATAGCTTATCACCGGCAGTTCCCCGATTTTGCAGCATACCATGAGCATGCCCATGGTAGCTCCGAGGCACAGCAGTATTATCAATGGAATGCTCCCCACGAACAGGTTATAGCAATAGCCCGTATTCAGTCCGGCATAAATATGGAGCGCGCAGCATGCCGCGGCCATGATTGCGCCGGCAAAAGCGTACTTCCCTTTCAACAGTTGTTGCCCGACGCTGTGATTCGCTATCATGTTGCCGATATAGAAAAACGGCAACCAGCTCATTGCGGTATCCAGGCTCAGCGGAAGTGCCGCATGCCGGCTGAGTATCCAGCCACCCGCGCCGATGCACAGAGATGCTATCCCCTTTGCGGCATCAGTATGGGCGAACCTGCACAACACGCCGTAAAATATATAGCACCAGAATATGCTCATGAAAAACCATAGCGCCGCAGGGTAGGGGAGGTAATACCTGTCGGTCGAGAGTATGTTGAACAGATGCGGGTTGAAGGACTTGTGGAGTATGACGCAATTTCCCGCCACGTAGAGAGTCAGCCCTGCAAGAGCAAAAAACAGGAATGGAATGATAAGTCGTCTCGTCTTGTCGGCGAGCAATGCCTTCAGCGACGGCATGTCGCGGTAGAGGCATCCCGCAACGACATAAAACAGCGGCACTGCGAACACAAGCGCCCCGTTGACGGCCGTCCCCGTCAGTCCGGCGTGTACCATTACCACTACAAGAATACCAATGCCGCGCAGGGTGTCAAGCCCCGCTATGCGTTCGCTTTTTATCATAAGATTATTATATTAAATCCGGGGCGTTGTCGGGCACGTGTGTCGAGCGTATGGCCCATCCCTGCGGATAAAGGTTGTTGGCGCGGTTGCCGAGGTTTTTGACGAATCCGAGCGGACGGTGGCGGTATGTGAGCAGCACTATCCCTTTCGGCGCGTCATCGAGTGTCACGGCCTGACGTCCCAGATACTGCATCGCCGTGGCATAATCGACCTCCGCTTCTGGAAATGTCCCGGGAGCCGCAATCGCGCTTAATGCAAGCGCCTGCGAGGGGATGTATTCGCGTCCTTTCATGACGGCCACCTCCGTGCCCGCATAAATCACGTTGAGCTTCTTCCTGATGTCGGATATAAGCGGAAGCCGGGCCTCGGGCAACGCCGTTATTCTGTCTCCGTCGACGGCGAGCGTGTAGCCATCGGCATTTGTCCACGACTTTATCTCCGGAGGCACTGCGGACGGTTTGGCGGCTGTCTTGCCCTTCGGCGTGCGTACATCCTTATGCTTTCCTTTCGGCGTGTCAGGCGTGCCGCCGGTGTCGGCAAGCGGCTTCCGCACCACGGCCACGAAGAGCCCTTCCCCCTCGGTGCGTCCCGGGATGAACCGTGCCGCGGGATACGGCGAGTCGATTGCTCCGGCAATCAGCCCGCATCCGCCTGTCATCTGTCGGAGTTCCTGCGGTATTCCGCCAAGCTCCTCCACGATATATGCGAGGTTCTCCTCATTCTCGGAGTGATTGAAGGTGCATGTCGAGTATATGAAAAATCCTCCCGGACGGAGTGCTTTCCACATATTGTCGATAATGGTGCGCTGGAGCGCGGCGCATTGCGCCACAAGTCCCGCTGACCATTGCTCTATTGCCGCATCCTCCTTGCGCATCATACCCTCGCCGGAGCAGGGCACGTCGGCCGCCACGATGTCGGCAACCGGTCCGAGGCCGGCGAACTTCGCCGAGTCGCCCTGCGTGACAACCACGTCGGGGTAGCCCCATTTCACAATATTCTCCACGAGCACTTCGGCACGGCGGCGGTCAAACTCGTTGGCGATGACGAGCGACCCGTCGGGAAGCGCGTTGATTGCCGCCGTGGTCTTGCCACCGGGGGCGGCGCACGCGTCGATATATATGATTGGCTCGCCGCCAAACGCGGCTGACGACAACGCGCCGGCAATGCGTCCGATGACCATCGACGACGGGTCCTGCACATAATACAGCCCCTGATGGAGCGCCGGGTCAAACGTGAAGCGCGGACGCTCCCCGTCGATATAATATCCGCCAAGGCTCCAGGGCACGGGGCGCAGCGGGAGCGCGTCGGCTTTACGCGTGTTTATCCTTATCGCCACCGTAGGCTCATCATTCTCAAGCGAAGTCACGAGGCCGTCGAGCACTTCGCCGCACGGTCGGCTGCGCAGCGCTTCAATCGAGGCCGTGAAACCTTTGTCAAGCGTTCTTTTCCTCATTGTTCACTGGCGGTTTCGTGCGCCATTTCTGCAAAGTGAATATAAATTCCAGACCACCCTCTTCGCCGTTGTTAACAGATATCGAGCCGCCTATGGTGTTGAGCGAACTGCGCACAATCGGAAGCCCGAGTCCGGTTCCTCCCGCCTTGCGCGAACGGCCTTTGTCCACGCGGTAGAAGCGCTCGAACAGCATCGGTATCGACTCCGGAGGCACGCCCTGACCGTTGTCGGCGAACACGAATGTATAGAACCGTTGATTCTCCGTAAGCAGTTTCAGCTTCATCTCCGTGCCTTTGGAGTAAGCCACCGCATTCTTCACCAGGTTCATTATGGCGCCTGTCAGCAACGAGTTGTTGCCCTTTACATAGCAGTTGTCGGGTACATCGACGGTCAGTGTCATGTCGCCGTTGATGCCGCTTTCCTCTACATCATTCCTGATGTTGTCGACAAATTCTTTGAATTCTATCCTTTCCAGCGAGATGTTCTGTGCTCCGTCCTCAAGGCGCGTCATGGTCGACAGGTCGTTGAGTATGTTGCATAGCCGCTCGATGTGCTCCTGTGTCTTTTGCAGGAAGTGGTTGCGCGACTCGTCGTCCATATCCGGATTGTCTATGATGGTGTCGATATATCCCTTTATGATTCCGGCGGGCGTCTTCAGCTCGTGGTTTATATTGTTGGTCATCTGCCGCTTGAGGTTCGAACGCTCTTCGGTGGCTTTAAGCGCCACCCTGTGCTCGAGTTCGCGCGAAGCCAGCGCGGCCTTGCGCATGTTGTACATATTCACTACCTGCCGCGATATTTCGCCGAGGTCATCGTTGGCGAATTTGTCAATAGCCACGAAATCATGGTCGTTGGATGCGTTCGACACAAATTCGCGCAGCAGGCGGATATTCTTGGTCAGATGGCGTGTGGCTATATAGGTCACGATAGTGATGCCGGCGCAGCCGAGCAACATGAAGAACCGCAGCCACGGATTGCCCTTGATTTCAGCCGCTATTTTGGAATTGAGAGGCATGAACGTCTGTACCAGGAGGCTTCCGTCCGACGATTTGTTCACACTGTAATAAAATGCTTTGTCGGGCTGAATGTAGGTCGAGTCGTCATTGTTGTTGGCAACTATGAACGCTCCGTCTGTCTTGCCGCGGGTGCTCATCTGCTCCGGAAGCGGGGTGGGGAAGCCGATACGTACCTTTTCCTTGCCTGTCTTCGTGTCATAGAGTGTCATCGACAGGTTGTCGAGTTCCGATGCCTTGTAGTATTTGTCGACAAAATGTAAAAATGCCGACGGGTCCACTCCCTCTTCCATAAGACTGAGCAACCGCTGGTTCATGAACTCGATGCGGGAGCGTATCATCTGGGCGCGGTATTCTTTTTCGCGGTTGTACTGCGACACCTCCACCGCAATGATGATTACCCACAGCAATCCGACTATCGGCAGAAACAGCTTCAGCTGGTAGTTAATCTTCTTCTTCTTTAAATCCATATCCAAATCCGGGTTTTGTACGTATGTGGTTGCCGTATTTACCCAGTTTCTTGCGCAGGCGCGCCATGTTGGTGTCGACCGTGCGTGTCGTCACCTCCTGGCCGTCCCACACCTGACGTATGATTTCCTCGCGGGAGTATATGCGGTTGCGGTGGGTAAGGAAATACAGTATGAGGCCGAACTCCGTGGGGGTAAGCTCAAGTGCCTCGCCGTCGATATAGCATTGCTTCTCGTTGCGGTCTATGCGTAGTCCGTGGAACGTGATGTCGGGCTCATAGATGCTTTTCGACACATTGTAGTTAAGCTGCTGCGCAACATTGCTGCGGCGGAGCACGGCCCTGACGCGGGCTATCACCTCGCTTATCTTGAACGGTTTGGTGATATAGTCATCGGCTCCTATGTTGAGCCCCATCACGGTATCGTCCTCGCCGTTGAGCGCCGAGCAGAATATGATGGGTATGTTTTCTGTCGACGAACTGTTCTGCAGGCGTTTGGCGAAATCAAATCCGCTGAGCCTGTCCATCATGATGTCCACTATCATAAGTGAGAATGCCGGCAGGTCGAGGCCGAGCGCTTCTTCGGCGCTGTTGGCAGTTGTCACTTCATATCCCTCTTTTTCAAGATTGAATTTAAGAACCTCGCAAAATGACTCTTCGTCATCTACTACTAATATCTTTACGCGCATAAAAATGTTTTTCTTGTTGGTGTTTACGAAGATAGCAAATTTCCTACAATCGGCATTGTTAATATATGTTAAATATAAATGTTTTCCCAAACACTATACCGTGCGTATTGTTATAATGTCATAATTACTATATTTGCACTGTGTTTTTCATGGTATTAGATTTAAGGTTAAAGATTTATCGGATGTCGGGATGACAGCCGATTTTTCTTTTATATATACTTTTATATGAAGGTGTTGCAAAACTGCGAAATTTTGGCCGACAATGTAGGGACGCACGGTCTGTCAATATACATTTTTGTCTGCATTATCTCCGTTCGGGCTCACAGCTTGGCTCTCTTAAAGGAAATCCGGGCGTTTTCATCAGGCGCCATCCCTCTCCGTCGGCGATTACGAGCAACGCTTCAACATCCTCCATCCCTTCAATCATCGTCAGCCCTGCGCGGGCATCCATAGCCATGAGTGCTGTGGCAAGCGCGTCGGCCGTCATGGTCGAGGATGCTATCACGGTGGCCGACATCACGTCGTTGGCATAGGGCATTCCCGTCACGGGCGAGATGGTGTGTCCCACGCGTCCGCCGCTCGTGGCGCGGTAGTTGCGGTAATTGCCCGAAGTGGCTATGCAGCAGTCGGTCACCTCTATCATCACCAGCCGTTCATGCTCGGTGTTGTCGAGTACAGGCGCGTCAATCTGTATGTGCCATTTCTCGCCGTTGCGGTTCCTCCCCCTGAGCGCCATTTCGCCCCCTATTTCTACCATATAGTTCTCTATACCCTCGTTGCGGAGCATTTCGGCTACGCAGTCGATGCCGAAGCCCTTGGTGATAGCCGAGAAATTAAACTGGGTTCCCGGAGCTTTCTTGACCATCACGCCCCCTTCGGTGCGGCAATCGGCTATTCCGACGAGCGCCAGGCAACTGTCGGTCTGTTCGCGTGTGGGCTCGCCGTCGGAGCCCTCGTAACCGAACCCCCACAGATTGACAAGCGGCGCCACCGTGGGGTCAAACGCACCGCCCGACGCGGCATTGACGCGTTGCGACTCGGCGAACACCCTTTCGATATATCCGTCGGTCGTCATATCCTCGTTGCGGTTTATTAGCGATATTCTCGAATCGGGGAGGAACGGCGACAGCGAGGCCTCCACGCGGTTGGTGACAGCTATCACCGAGTCCTTCAGGTCGCGTTCAGAGCCGTAGGTGATACGCATGGTCGTGTGCCATACGCTCCCTTCTATCGTGGTGTACGCATTGTGTTTCTGCGGGGTGCTGCATCCGGCGGCCATCAGTATTAATGCCACTGCCTGCAATATTTTCAACATATTTTTCAGCATAAAATGATTTTTTTCAAAAGTAAACATTTTTTTTAAAACAAAAATTTTATACCTTTGTTTTAACACAATAAACTCACACTAAACCTATCTATTATGAATCGCTCATTTTTATTTCTGGCTCCGGGCTTCGAAGAAATAGAAGCCCTTACAGTAGTCGATGTAATGCGTCGTGCAGGCATGGACATCAAGACGGTATCCATTATTCCCGAACATAAAGTCACGGGAGCTAATGGCATCATTGTCGAAGCAGATTTGCTATTTTCAAAAGCTCGGTTTGACAATATCGAATGGCTCATAACCCCAGGCGGAATGCCCGGGTCGAGCAATCTCGCGCAATATGCGCCTCTCGGCACACTGCTTAAGGAGCATGCTGCCAAAGGCGGTAAAATAGCCGCGATATGCGCCGCGCCGGCTGTCGTTCTCGGTTCTCTCGGGCTCCTTGACGGACGGGAATGCACAGGATACCCCGGCACACAGGCATCAGTCCCCAAGGCGATGTGGCGCGACGCCCCGGTAATCGCGCTTGACAATCTCATAACGGCCAACGGACCCGCCTCGGCCCTGCGCTTCGCACTCGCCATAGTCGCCGGCTCGATGGGCGAAAGCATAGCCCAGCAGATAGGCTCCGGCATGCTTTTCTACCCCAAATCAATGAATTTTTATTTCTAAAGCCCCAAAAAAAGTGGCTGTTGCAAAATTAACTGCACCCCTAAAGTTTTTTGTCTAACTTTTGGGGTGCAGTTCAATATGTGCAGGTTATTTTAGGGCGCATGCCGAATTTTCGGTGTATGTCAAAGTTTTAGTTTGGTATTGAGGGCGTTGCAAAACTAGACCTTATGCAGGCTGATAAAATCTAATTTTGATACACCCTCAAGCTGACGGGTAGTATTTACAATATATGTAGTATTTACAATATATTATGAGCCTGCAACACTCTCTACGGCAGGTTGTGCGATAAAAATTGATGTCGGAAAAACTGGTTTTATCAACCGTTGATTGCCGGCATCATGCCTTGTTGCGGCGGTTGCGCCAGTAGCCGGTCATCTGCTCGAGGGTCTTGCCTTTGGTTTCGGGCACGAGTTTGAGCACGAACCATGCGGCGAGGATACAGATTACGCCGTAGAGGGCGTAGGTGAACACGTGGCCGAAGTTGTCCATTCCGCCCACTTTCATGTTGTACATCGGGATGAATGTCGATGACACGATGAAGTTGAATATCCACTGGAAGGCCACTGCGATGGCGATGGCCGCGCTGCGGATGGTGTTGGGGAATATCTCGGAAATGAGTACCCAGCATATCGGACCCCATGAGAACATGAAGCATGCCGAATAAATCATGATGGCGGCAACCGAAACCACGGGGGGAAGCGCTACAAGATTAGGCAGTGCCACGCCGAAAGCGCCGACAGCCATACCTATCGAACCGGTGATGAGCAGCGGTTTGCGTCCCCAGCGCTCTACGGTGAAGATGGCGAGCACGGTGAACGCGATATTGATCACGCCCATTATGACGGTCTGCACCATCGGGTTGCCCATGCCCATCGACTCGAATATGCGCGGTGCGTAGTAGAGCACTGCATTGATGCCGATGGCCTGCTGGAACACTGAAAGCATGATGCCGACGAACACCACCATGATGCCGAACGAGAACAGACGCTCGTTTTTCACACTTGTGGTAGCCTTTATGTCGGAAAGTATCTCACGCGCTTTGGCCACACCGTTGATGCGGGCAAGCACATAAAGCGCCTGCTCGTCGCGCCCCTTCATGGCGAGGAAACGGGGCGACATCGGTACGAAGCATACAAGGATGATGAACGCGCCGGCCACGAAGGCCTCGCTTCCGAACATATAGCGCCAGCCGGTCTCGACCGTCCACTGTGCTTCGGCGGGGAACGACAGATGTGCTATCTGTTCGACTGTGGGCTGAAGGTGGTCGCCGAGTATCAGCGTGTTGACTACGTAGACAACAAGCTGTCCGAAGATGATGGCAAACTGGTTCCACGACACCAAAGCTCCTCGTTTGTCGGCGGGAGCCACTTCGGCGATATACATCGGGCATACGGCCGAAGCGAGTCCGACACCGATACCGCCGATGATGCGGTAGAAATTAAACATGTAGAGAAGGCTGAGCGACGGGTTGCCATGCTCGAAGAAGAGGAATTCGGGGCAATAACTTCCCAATGCCGACACGAAGAAGAACACGCCGGCGATAAGCAGCGAACGCTTGCGGCCGAAACGCGACGCGAAGAAGCCCGACAGCACCGAGCCTATGATACAGCCTATCAGCGCGCTCGAAGATGTTATGCCGTGCATTGTGTCGGTATAGGTGAAGTCAGAGGCACCCGAGAAGAATGCCTGCAATCCCTTTTCCGCTCCGGAAATGACGGCTGTATCATATCCGAAAAGCAAGCCTCCGAGCACCGCCACGGCCACGATGCCGTAGAGATAGCCCATCGACCCCTTCTGTGGTAAATTCATATATTTGCTCATGGTATATTTATTTAATTCATAACGCGGTTTCAAACCGCGTCTACTAATCGTCATCGACCGATTGTCAAGCAGGTAGTAGACGCGGTTTTTAACCGCGTTATATCGTCATTTCATGTTTTTACAATGACGGATTATACATACATGTTGACGATGGCTTCGTAGAGTTCCTGCTTGCCTGAGGTCTGCTTCGGCTCGCCGTTTTTCTTGGCATAGGCCACTACATCCTCGAGCGAGAGTTTGCCCTCTTCGAATGCCTTGCCTTCGCCTGCGTCGAATGATGCGTAGCGGTCGGCGAGCATCTTCTTGTAGGGCGATTTCTCGAGCACGTCGGCAGCCGAGAGAAGCGCGCGTGCCATGGCGTCCATGCCGGCGATATGGGCAATGAAAATATCCTCGAGGTCGGTCGAGTTGCGGCGTGTCTTGGCGTCGAAGTTGCAGCCGCCGTTGCCGAGACCGCCGTTGCGGATAATCTGCATCATGGCCTGGGTGAGCTCGTAGTTGTCGATGGGGAACTGGTCGGTATCCCAGCCGTTCTGGTAGTCGCCGCGGTTGGCGTCGATAGAGCCGAGCATGCCGTTGTCAACGGCTACTGCGAGTTCATGCTCGAAAGTGTGGCCGGCGAGAGTGGCGTGGTTCACCTCGATGTTCACCTTGAAATCCTTGTCGAGTCCGTGGGCTTTGAGGAATCCGATTACAGTCTCGGTGTCAACGTCATACTGATGCTTCGACGGTTCCATCGGTTTCGGTTCGATGAGGAATGTGCCCTTGAATCCTTTTGCACGGGCATAGTCGCGTGCCATTGTGAGCATTGTTGCGAGATGCTCTTTCTCACGTTTCTGGTCGGTGTTGAGCAGGCTCATGTAGCCTTCACGGCCGCCCCAGAACACATAATTAGTACCGCCGAGTTCGATAGTGGCGTCGATAGCGTTCTTGATCTGGACGCATGCGCGGGCCACGACGTCGAAGTCGGGGTTGGTGGCGGCGCCGTTCATATAGCGTGCGTGGCCGAACACATTGGCTGTGCCCCACAGGTTCTTTATGCCTGTCTCGGCCATCTTCTCCTTGATATAGGCCACAACGGCTTTGAGGTTGGCTTCATACTCCTCGATTGAGTTGCCCTCGCTTACGAGGTCGACATCGTGGAAGCAGAAATATTCGATACCCATCTTGGTCATGAACTCGAAGCCTGCGTCAACTTTCTGTTTTGCAAGCTCTACGGCATCGGTCGTACCCTCGTTCCAGGGGAATTTCTTTGTGCCGCCGCCGAACTGGTCGGCACCCTCGGCGCAAAGTGTATGCCACCATGCCATGGCGAATTTAAGCCATTCTTTCATCGGTTTGCCGAGCACCACGCGGTCAGCGTCGTAGTAGCGGTAAGCCATGGGGTTGTAAGACTCTGTTCCTTCAAATTTAATTTTTCCTATCCCGGGAAAATACTCTTTTGTAGCCATAATATAAAAGTGTTTATGTTGTTGATTATTATGTTTATTTATTTTGTAGGGACGCGATTCATCGCGTCCGCGTCCGGATGGACATTTCAAACAGGAGAACAAAAGATTTAACAAAAGGACAAAATTATTTTTGTGCTCCTGCCATAGCTATTGTGCTCCTGTTTAACTACAACATTGTCCCAAGCACCGATTTCCAGCGGGCATAGGCCTCGAGGTAGGGGGTGCGGTCGGCGGCGGGAGCAATCTCGCCGATGAGCTGCAGCGATTCGAATGCTTCGGCCGCATTCCTGTATATGCCTGCTCCGATGCCTGCACCGCGGGCGGCGCCCACCGAGCCGTCGGTCTCATACAGGCGGATTGTAGCGCCCGACACCGACGCGAGCGTATCGCGGAATATCGGAGAAAGGAACATATTGGCTTTTCCGGCCGATATGCAGTCGATTTTCATGCCTATCTCCTGCATTATCTCCATGCCGTACATAAACGAGAACACTATTCCCTCCTGGGCGGCACGCATGATGTGGCGGCGGTCATGCACGTTGAAGTTGATGCCGTGCATCGAGCAGCCGATTTCTTTGTTCCGGAGCACGCGCTCCGCTCCGTTGCCGAACGGCAGTATCGTCACCCCGCCGCTCCCTACGGGCACCTCGGCGGCAAGGTCGTTCATCTTGGCGTATCCGCATCCCGCAGGAGCCACGTTGCGCTTTATCCATGAGTTGAGTATACCGGTGCCGTTGATGCAGGTCATCACACCCACGCGTGTCCGATCGGCGGAATGGTTGACGTGGGCGAAATTGTTGACACGCGACAGCGGGTCGTAGTCGACCGTGCCGTTGATGCCGTAGACCACGCCCGAAGTTCCGGCGGTCGACGCCACCTGTCCGGGCTCAAGCACACCGAGCGACAGCGCGTTGTTGGGCTGGTCGCCCGCACGGTATGTCACCGGCGTACCTTCGGCGAGACCGAGTTCGGCGGCCACGGCGGCTGTCACCGTACCCTGCGGTGCGAATGTGGCTTTCACCTCGGGCAGTATGTCGGGATTGTAGCCGTAATAGTCGAGGAGGAACCGGGCGGGAGCATTCTCCTTGAAGTCCCACAGCATATATTCCGACAACCCCTCGGGATTGGTGCATATCTCGCCGGTAAGGCGATAGGCGATATAGTCGCCCGGAAGCATCACTTTGTATATTTTTTCGAAGATTTCGGGTTCGTTCTCCTTCACCCATTGCAGTTTGGCCGCAGTGAAGTTGCCGGGCGAATTGAGCAACCGGTCGAGACATCTGTCAGCTCCGATTTCGGCAAACGCCTTTTCGCCGTATGGCACCCCGCGCGAGTCGCACCAGATGATGGCGTCGCGCAGCTCGCGTCCGTCGCGGTCTATCGCCACGAGGCCATGCATCTGGTAGGATATGCCTATGGCCTTTATGTCGGCAGGGTTCACCTTCGACTGCGACAGCACCGACGCAGTGACCTCCTTGAGGTAGCTCCACCAGTCGGCGGCCCGCTGCTCGGCCCACCCCGGGCGCAACGCCTTGATGGGCGCTTCGGCGCGCGGATAGAAATCGCCGGCGACAGTGCGTCCCGACTCTACTTCAACTAACGATGCTTTGACTGACGACGACCCTACGTCGTAACCGAGAAGATACATGGCAATATAAGGATTTTGGTGTTAGGTTAAAAAAAGATAAGTAACTGTTTAAAATTATTTTATACTAACCATTCTCATTATTTTAATATTCTGCCGGAGTCTTTTTCGTCGCTTTCCGTCTCGTCATCAGTCATGTAGCTCGCTACACTCCTTCTTCCTCACCGGAAATCGCCTGAAAAATCCTTCCGTCATAATAGTCAAAATAATTTTGAACAGTTACTTATGCGGCAATACCGCTAAAAATGTTTTCCCGCAATATAGAGCACAATATAGGAAACGTGCCTGTACAGGACGAGCCGTCATTTCCATGACGTTTAAGCAAATTTACTAAGTTTCTCCGGTATCGGAGTATAATTAATACACCTATTTATAGCTGATTTGCTACCCCGCAGGCAATAAAATGCGCTTTTGTGTCAAAAAAGCGCCCGTTTGATGCAATTCCGGATGGAATTTCATTTTTACCAGTCTATCACGACTGCGGCACTGTCAAGTTCCGAACAGGCAATCGGAGGCTTGATTTTCGCCACCCTTACATAGCCGGCCGTTATCTGCGGCCACTTTTCCACAAGTGCCTTACGTAATCTGAAGGCCACGTGCTCGAGAAGCCGCGAGGGGGAGGAATTGACCTCGCGCACCACCTCCACGATGTCGGCATAGCTTAAGGTAAGCTCTATATTGTCAGTTCCGGCAGCCTCAAGCCACGGCACGGTCACATCGACATCGTAGCTGAAAATATTTCCGACGCGCGTTTCCTGCTCGAAAACGCCGTGGTAGCCCCGCAGGCGCAGGCCGTTGACCTGTATACGTGTAGTAATCGAATGTTTCGTATCCATATCCGTTATATTTTATTGCTGTACCGGTCGCGGTATCATCGTCCCGTTATCATTGATTTCAGTACACGGAATGCTGCCACCGACGATACGAGCGCGACCATCGCCGGAACGATGCGTACCCCTTCAATGCGCGCCCATGCGCATCCGGCGGTTATCAGCACCGCTGCGGCCGAAAGGAGCGCCACGCGGCGGTTGAGCCGCATCCTGTAGCGCCCGAAATACACCGCGCCGGTGATTACGACATACAGGCCGTACCATATAGTATAGGCAACCCCGAGGCCGTCGAGCCCTCCGAGACGGTATCCGGCGAAACTCAGCACAAGGAACGCCGCGCCGCTGGCGCTTTCGGTCAGCAGGTACACGCGGCCGTCGCCACGCGCAAGAAGCGTGTAGGCCATGCACCATGACAACGCGCGGAACACCGTTCCCGCCAACGCCGCATTGACATATCCGGCGGCGGGCATGAATTCGTCGCTGTAAAGCAACCTTATGATTACGTCGTCGAGTGTCATCATCATAGTGGCTCCGGGGAGCACGACAAGCACGGCCACCATGACTTCGTGGCTGACAAAGGTCGACACCTTCCTCACCGAAGCCTGCACCTTGCTTATACGCGGAAAGAATTCAAATCCTATCGCGGTGAAGAGCAGTCCGAGATATTTGTTGACTATGGTGTAACCGGCCTGATACTGTCCCACCTCGTCGATTCCGGCCTCATGGTTAAGGTAAGCCATGAAAATATAATTGACGGCCATTGCTATGAATACCGAGAGCGTCATATAGATGCCGAGCGTGACGAAGTCCTTCCCCTCGGACATAAGTTCACGCCGCGTCAGCCGCACAGGGCGGGAGCCTTCGGCGCATGTTCCGACGCGTTTCTCGCGCAAAACGAAAACAGCCGCAGCCTGGCAGGCGAAATATGCGAGAATGGACCACACCACGCTCTCCTCCCCCATAAACCAATAAAGCGGCACCGACACGGCGAGTCCGCCGAGAGTGCCCCATACCGTGGCGCGTGCCAGGCGGTTGAGACGGTCTATACCCTGCATGACGGCAAGTTCGCCGTTGGTGACAGCCGAGAGCATGACGGCCACGGAGAGTATTATGAAACCGAGGGTGTATTGTTCGTTGCCGAATGTAAGCCGGCTCAGCAGCGGTGAGAAAACAAGTGTGAGGAATGCGCCGGCTATGCCGAGTATCCATGCCCATCCACGCACGGCGGCAACCACACGCCGCAACTTGCCGCCATCACAGGCCGATGCGATATTGCGCACCGGGCTTTGGCGGATACCGAGCTGCGTGAGGGTGGTGATGGCATCCATGGCGGTGTTGAACAGGCCGAAAAGGCCCACGCCCATCGAGCCGAGCCACAGCGCCACGAGCTTCGTGCGGACTATGCCGCAGCCGATAGTCACGAGCTGCACCCAAGAGAAGAGCCACATCGTCCTGACTACCTTGCCCGACGTGTTTTTGCCTACGCCTTTCACCGCAGCCATACTTCGGGATTTTCTTTGGTTACCGATTTCGCATTGGCAGCGTTGCGTATCTCGAAATGGAGTATGGAACGGTTGTTGTCGGCGGCGTCGACGTAGACGGTGCCTAATTTCTGGCCGGTCTTCACCTTATCGCCAGTGCGCACGGCGAGTGTGCCGAGATTGGCGTAGACGGTAAGGTAATGGCCGTGGCGCACCAGCACCACGTTGTTGTAGCCGTCGGGGCAGAATATCGCCGACACCTCGCCGTCAAACACGCTCTTGACCGTGGCACCGCTCGATGTCTCCATGTCTATACCCGCGTTTTCGGTGACGACATGCTTGTGGAGCGGATGCTGCTGTCGGCCGAAGCGTTTCACTATGTTGTGGGGATTGACCGGATAGCTCAGGCGCCCTTTGTTGGCGGCAAAATCGGATGCGAGTGCCGGAGACGGCTGCTTCTTCCCGCCTGTTTTCGGCGCTGAGGTTGTCGGGGCGGTAGTAGTCGGATTGGTTGGACGTGTCTGACCTGTCCGACCGGTCTGACCTGGTGGAGTTGTCGGAGTTGTGCCGGGCTTGGCGGCTTTGTCAGCGGAAGGGGCGGGTGTTGCCGATGCCTTCTGTTCGGCGGCTTTGCGTTCCTCGGCTTTGCGGCGCTCTTCGGCCTTGCGCTGCTCCTCGGCGCGTCGTTTTTCCTCGGCACGACGCTGCTCCTCCTCTCGTTGTTTGCGTTTCTGCTCCTCAATGAGAGCTTTGCGCTGTTCCTCCTTTATGATACGGTCAAGCTCGCGGTCGAGCGCTGCTGCCTGCCGCTGCTGGTCGCGGAGCACTTTGCGCAAGTCGCTCTCCTTCCCTTTGAGCGAGGCCACGATGCGGTCGGTCTCGGCGGCACGCCGGCTTAGCTCGGCATGACGCATCGACATGCGCATGGCAAGTTCCCTGTTCTGCGTCATGAGCGTGTCGATATAGCGCCTGCGCTCGTCGAGCTGCGCTTTCACAGCATTGATATTGGCCACCTTGCGCTGGCGCCAGCGCGAGAACTGCTTGAGCGCGTTGGCACGCCGGAATGCCTGCGTGAACGATTCGGAAGAGAAAATGAATGCGAGATTGCTCATCGACATGCGCGAGCGGCGCGAGTTGCGCAATATGTCGGCATAGACATCTTTCAGTTCGGTGAGCTTGCCGTCGAGTCTGGCCGCAGAGTCGCGCGCCGCCTTTGCCGCCACATCGAGCGAGTCGATTGACGCCTGAATGGCCGTTATGGCGCTGCCGATGGTCTGCGACTCGGCCTGCAGGCGGTTGAGGTCGTTGAGCTTTGATTTGAGCTGACGGGCATTCTCCTTGATCTGAGTGTCGGTCTGCTTGATTTTATGTTCGGTAATGCGTTGCTGATGCTTGACGCTTTTTGATGAGCGCGGCTTTGCCCAAGCGTCGGATACCGACACCAGACACAGCACCATAAGACCGATTGCTATAAATAATTTCTTCATCAGGCTCACACAAATAACTAACCCACCGACTTCACAAAGATAATGAAAAATCATATACCATAGCCCTCAAAAAACATTTTTGTTCAAAAATAATCAACACGTACCGCAAAGATATGGCCGGGTGTTGCAAAACAAGCACTGCCGTCGCTGATGTAGGGCTGCTACCCGTCGCACCCGATAGTGAGGGCTGATTATCAGCTGCCCGGCGGGGTATCGCAAAACTCAAATTACACAAACGGATTTGTTGTGACGCGATTCAATGCGTCGCACCCTCCCGGTGTATTTTATGCGGTACATTTTATATGGCCGGGGAGGATACAGCTTTGCGGCAGGACAGATTTTGGATGTGTTGACGAGATAAATGTAACTTTTCTTTGGCTTTCAGTTTAAAATGTTTATATTTGCATACGTCATTACTAATATTTCTGTAATTTCGCCTTAACGCATTCACAATATCGTTGCGAGCGGTTGATTTATAGTTTTCCGCCATTACGTATTGTATCCCGACATGACTCAGCGGAGCCATGCCGAGGAAAGTTATACATATATCTACTTACATTTTTTAATTTTAATTGTTTTTTAATGAAAAAATTTTATCTATGTCTGCTTGGGTTGCTGACATCGCTTCCATCGTGGAGCGCGGGGAGCAATGCCACAGTCACGACCAATCCGTCGCCGGCGCTATCCGGCAGCCCGCTGGAGGTCACCATCACGACCGACAATCTCGGCTCGGAAGTATTCTGCTACACCTGGTGCGCCGACATCAACGGCAGTTCGAAATCGCCATGGCAATGGGGCGATGTGCACACCGACAAATTCCGCATGTCGGGAAGCAACGGCGTGTACACCCTTAAAATCGCCGACATCAAGCAGTTCTACGGACTCAGCGACTCCGAGCTGCAGGGTCTCAAAAAACTCGGATTCATTGCAAAAACCACATCGGGAGCACAGACCGCCGACTGCTTTGTCAATGTCGAGCAGGGGGGCGGTTCATCCTATTCAGGAGGCACCGGCTCGCAGGCCGACCCCTATATCATAGCTTCGGCCGACGACCTGTCGGCACTTGTCTCCACTCCCGACGACTGGAAGGCATCGGCGTGGTTCAGGCTTGACGCCGACATCGACGCCTCGACCGTGAAGGGTATGATCGGCTCGATTGACAATCCGTTCAAAGGACATTTCAACGGCAACGGCCACTCAATCAAAGGCTTCAAGGCCACAAACACCGCCGTAGGCTCAGCGACGGGACTCTTCGGGGCAATTGACGGCGCCGCGATAAGCGACCTCGGCGTTGTCAGCGCCACGGTGAGCGGTGCCACCTATGTCGGCGCTCTTGCCGGCTATGCACGCAGCGGCTCAGTGGAACGCTGCTTCTCGACCGGCTCAGTTACAGGCACATCGGTTTGCGTGGGCGGCCTTATCGGCGACAATGCCGGCGCCACAGTCACCGACTGCTACTCCACAGCCACAGTCGACAACCGCGACGACTATGCCACCGGCGGCCTTGTAGGCAAAAACTCGGGCACGGTGGCCAACACCTACGCTTCGGGCGACGTCACCGGCTTTGACTACGCCGGAGGAGTGGCAGGCGCCAACTACGGACGCGTGGAAAGCTCCGTAGCCCTTAACGCCGGCATCACATCGGCGAGCGACTATGCGGCACGCTTCGGCGGCAACAACAACCCGCGCAACAGCTCGACAGACAACTACAGCTGGGACAACATCCCCGCCGGACACCTGACATGGACAGCATACGGCGACCATGCATCGACACGCAACGCCGACGCAATCGTCGACTTCAGCCGCTTCAAGGCAATGACGGGCTGGGACTTCGACAACGTGTGGGAATGGCGCACCGACAACGGCAAGAGCTATCCCGCACTCCGCGGCCTCTCGTCGCAGGCATGCACGCTCCCCGAAGTGTTTTACAGCAATGTGGGAGGCGCCGACGGCATCATGTCGGACACCGCGGCAGCCATAGTGACAGCCGGCCCCAATCCCACCGAAGGGGAGCTGACTGTCGCATCGACCACCCCGCTCGCATCAGTAGCGCTCTACAACCTCAACGGAGCGCTCATGGCAGGCACTGACTGTGCCGGAGCCGACAGCGCCACCCTCGACCTGTCGCATATGCCGGCCGGCATGTACATACTCAACGTGACTGATTCCGCGGCCAACAGGTCAGTATTCAAAATAATCAAGAAGTAATCCCGACTCATGAAAAATATAAGCAATATAACGCGCATAATGCGCTCGTTAAGCATGGCCCTGCTTCTTGGTTGGGCATCCGTCAAGGCCACAGCGGCTGTCAACAGCGGCGACGCGTCACTCAACCGGCTTGAAATCAAAGTCGACGGCAGCAACATCGTCGACGGGTTCAGCTCGTCAGTCACCGCCTACGACGTCACTATTGAAAACCTTCCGGTGACTGCCACCATCTCGGCCGCTCCCGCAGCTTCCGACGCCATCGTCGACTTCACCGTCAACGGCCAGCCCTATACCAACCACTCCGTAGCCGGACTCATCAACGGCAGCAACACCGTAAGCTGCAAGGTGACAAGCAGCAACGCTACGAAGACCTACACCGTCAAGGTCGGCCCCCGCGTCATTGAGACAGGCCGCACCGTCCACTTCAAAGGTGAATGGAACAATCAGCCGTATGCCTACATATACACCGCATCGCCTCTTACCGAACATGCCGGCACATGGCCGGGCGTACGGATGACCGCCGATTCCAACGGATGGTTCACCTACACACTCCCCGACACGGCCGACAAAAACGCACTGGTGATATTCAACACCGGAAACAGCGACAACGAACGCTATCCGGCCGCCGGCGAAGCGGGCATAGCCCTCGACTTCGACGGCAACCACGGATGGTATCTCCTTAAGGATAAGAAATGGTACTCATCCAACCCCGAGGGGCCGCAGAAACCGTCAATCACCGTAAGCCCCGCATCGGGCAAAGTGAAAGGAACCTCGGTAATCACTGTCGACATCGCCAACGATGCTACCTCGGTGAGCGGTTCGTTCAACGGCCGTCAGCTCAGCCTCGCCAACGGAAGCAACTCAATCGCCGTGAGCGATTATCTCGCCGACGGAGAATCAGCCACAATGACGATAAGCGCCACCAACGCTATCGGCACCACGGAATTCTCGGCCACATTCAACCGTGACGATACCGTCATCGTGTCGGGCCTTACCGGCGACTGGCGCGAACTCTCCATCTATCAGGTGATGGTAGGCTCGTTCCAGCACAGCGACCGCGGAGCATCGGGCTACAGCCAGATGTGGGGCCCCGAAGGACACCGTAAGAACGGCAACATCAAAGGCGTGACCGAAGCGCTCGACTATATCAAGGACCTCGGCATGAACGCCATCTGGCTTACCCCGGTATTCGACTCGTCGAACGGCGGCCACGGCGACGAACGCCTCAAGGCCACAGGCTATTTCGCCAACGATTACTTCAAAATCGACCCGCACTTCGGCACCGAAGCCGATTTCCGCGAACTTGTCGACAAGGCCCACGAACGCGGCATCTACATCATACTCGACGGCGTCTTCGGCCACCACAGCAACTGCACCGGAGCATCGCCCAAGGGCAACTATATTGACAACCGCACCGCATCCAACGTGCGCGGCTCCGACGCCGGCAATATCTCCTACCCCGGTTCGCTAAACTACTTCAAGGAGGTGGTACGCTACTGGATGGACAACTTCGGCGTCGACGGATGGCGTCTCGACCAGTGCTACCAGGTATATCAGGGTGGCCACAACTACTGGCATGACCTCCGCCTCGAGGTAGAGGCCGTAGCTGCCGAGCGCAAGGCACGCGGCGAGCAGTGGGGCACTCTCGGCTACATGGTCGGCGAGGACTGGACAAGTGCCGGCGGCATCACCGTCACCCAGCAGGACGGCCTCAAGAGCGTCATGGACTTCGACGGCAAGGATAACCTCGTCAACCTCAGCCGCGGCGTAGGCTCAATCGGCTGGTTCCTGTCAAACGACGCATCATCGCGCGGCTACCGCGACGCAGGCGTCAACCCCACCATCTTCCTCAGCAATCACGACACATCGCGCGTGGGCGACTTCGTCGACATCAATACCTCACCCGAAGGACTGATGACACGCCATGCCGCCGTAGCCGCATACTCCGGACCGACATGTACCTACTACGGCGATGAAATCGGCGACAAGAGCGGCAACGGCAACGCCGACAACAAGGCGCGCACCTCAGGCCGCATCTCAGGCTTCAGCCCCAACGAGCAGCGCGTCCACGACTACGTGGCAAAAGTGTTCAAGGCACGCGCCGAGAACCCCGCACTGTGGCGCGGCAGCGTACAGCGGCAGCAGATGGGCAACAACGTGGAGATAATAACCAAGACCGACGCCGAGACCGGCAACAGGGTAATCTGCATCTTCCCCCAGCAGGACACCTCGGTAAGCATAGGCGGCACCGGTGAAGACCTCCTCAACGGCGGCACCGTAAGCGGCACAGTCTCGGTAAAAGCCTGGATTCCCGTATTCATCAAAATGAACTGACAACTGTAAAATAAAACAAAGAGGGTGTTGCAAAACAGTTTGATTACGTTTTGCAACACCCTCTTTATTTATACTGATTCAGGGGATTATTTGTTGATTTCGTCGAGGTTGCGCTGGATTTCTTCGTCGGAGAGTTTGTAGTTGACGAGGTCGCCGGCGAAATATTTGTCGTAGGATGCCATGTCGATGAGGCCGTGGCCAGAGAGGTTGAAGAGGATTACTTTCTTTTCGCCTGTCTCGATGCATTTCTTGGCTTCGCGGATGGTGGCGGCGATGGCGTGGCACGATTCGGGGGCGGGGATGATGCCTTCGGCGCGCGCGAAGAGTGTGCCGGCCTCAAACGATTCGAGCTGCTCGATGTCGACTCCTTCCATCATGCCGTCCTTGAGCAGCTGCGATACGATGACGCCCGCGCCGTGGTAGCGCAGACCGCCGGCGTGAATGTTGGCCGGAGCGAAATTGTGGCCGAGGGTGTACATGGGCAGCAGCGGGGTGTAGCCGGCCTCGTCGCCGAAGTCGTACTGGAATTTACCGCGCGTCAGTTTGGGGCATGATGCCGGTTCGGCGGCGATGAAACGTATCTTTTTACCTTCCAGGATAGTGTGGCGCATGAACGGGAACGCGAGGCCGCCGAAGTTGGAGCCTCCGCCGAAGCATGCTATGATGGTGTCGGGATATTCGCCGGCCATCTCCATCTGCTTTTCGGCTTCGAGGCCGATGACGGTCTGGTGGAGGGTGACATGGCTGAGCACCGAGCCGAGGGTGTATTTACAGTCGGGGGTGGTGCGGGCAAGCTCCACGGCCTCGGAGATGGCGGTGCCGAGCGAACCCTGATGGTTGGGGTTGGCAGTAAGTATATCCTTGCCGGCACGGGTCGACATGGAGGGGGAGGGTGTCACCTGCGCGCCGAATGTCTGCATGATAGAGCGGCGGTAGGGCTTCTGCTCGTAGCTGATTTTCACCTGGTAAACTGCGGCCTCGAGTCCGAAAAGACGTGCGGCGTAGGCCAGCGACGCGCCCCATTGTCCGGCGCCGGTCTCGGTTGTGACGTTCTTGACTCCCTCCTGCTTGCAGTAGTAGGCCTGCGGTATGGCTGAATTTAGCTTGTGTGAGCCCATTGGGCTTACGCTCTCGTTCTTGAAATATATGTGGGCCGGAGTACCCAACGCTTCTTCAAGACCGTAGGCGCGCACAAGCGGGGTCGAGCGGTAATATTTGTACATCTCCCTCACCTGGTCGGGTATCTCAATCCAGGCGTCGGTCTGGTTGAGTTCCTGGCGGCAAAGCTCTTCGGCGAATATGGGGTATAAGTCCTCGGGTTTGAGAGGCTCCTTAGTGGCGGGGTTGAGCGGCGGCAGTGGTTTGTTGACCATGTCGGCCTGAATATTATACCAGTAGCGGGGTATCTCTGACTCGGGGAGGATGAATCGTTTCTGTTTTTCCATTGTAATTATGTCGTTTTTGATTTTTATACAATTGTTGTGAATTGAATTTGAGTTTTATAAAGTATGACTTTATGATAGTCTAAAGCATGAAATTGTTGCAAAGATAAATAAAAATTGTGATGATTGAAACAATTTTCCATGATAAAAATATGCTTGTCGGAGAATATATATTGAATATATTCCGTAAGAATGCATATTAATGCAATATTAACTAAAAAAAGCTGCCGTGGGGGCAGCTTTTTCTTACCCGTGGGGGTAGGGGTGTGTTTTAGCGCGAGGTTTCTGCTTTATGCCCTCGCATAGACAAAACACCGGGATATGGCTGAAAGTTCATGATTTGGTGTAAGGTTTCATGTTAAATTTTGTGAGGTGGGTTATTTCAATTAACTTTGCAGAATATAAGTAATGTGTATGAATAGAAAAGATTTTGAGATAATGGCGCCGGTGGGCAGCTTCGAGTCGCTGCATGCCGCAATCAATGCCGGTGCCGATGCGATATATTTCGGCGTGGAGGGTCTGAACATGCGTGCGCGTTCGTCGGCCAATTTCACGCTCGACGACCTGCGCGATATCGCTGCCACGTGCAATGCCGCCGGTGTCAAGACATATCTTACGGTCAACACCGTAATCTATGACAATGAGCTGGAGAAGTGCCGCGAGATATGCCGTGCCGTACGCGAAAGCGGCATATCGGCCGTCATAGCCTCCGACATCGCCGCCATCATGATAGCCCGCAGCGAGGGGGTGGAGGTGCATATCTCCACGCAGTGCAACATCACCAATATCGAGGCCGTCAGATTTTATTCGCAGTGGGCCGACGTCGTTGTGCTCGCACGCGAACTCAATCTCGACCAGGTCAGCGCCATACACCGGGCTATTGTTGACGAGGGGATACGCGGTCCGCACGGCGAACTGGTACGTATCGAGATGTTCTGCCACGGCGCGCTGTGCATGGCCGTGTCGGGCAAATGCTATCTGAGTCTGCATCAGATGAATTCGAGTGCCAACCGCGGCGGATGCACCCAGATATGCCGCCGCACGTATACCGTCACCGACCGCGAGACCGGCGACCAACTCGCCGTCGACAACGAGCGCATAATGTCGCCCAAGGATCTGAAGACAATCCATTTCCTCGACCGCATGATCGATGCCGGCGTCAGGGTGTTCAAAATCGAGGGACGCGCCCGCGGCCCCGAGTATGTGGCCACAGCCGTAAGCTGCTACAACGAGGCTATCGCCTCCATTGTCGACGGCACGTACTCCCGCGAGAAGGTCGATGGCTGGGACGAACGTCTGCGCCGCATCTTCAATCGCGATTTCTGGGATGGCTACTATCTCGGGCAGCGGTTGGGTGAATGGTCGGGCAAATACGGGTCATCGGCCACGCGTACCAAGGTATACATGGCGAAGGCGACACGCTATTTCGCGCGTCTGGGGGTAGCCGAATTCCACATGGAGACGGGCGAGCTTCACCGCGGCGACACAATACTGATTATCGGCCCCACCACCGGAGTAATCGAGCTTGAACTTGACGAGATGCGTCTTGACTCCGGCCCCGTCGACACCGTAGTAAAAGGCGCCGACTTTTCCATCCCCGTTCCCGCCAAAGTGCGCCAGTCCGACCGCCTCTACCTGTGGAGGGTAAACCCGTAGCCGCTGACTCGATTTCCGATAAGTCAGAACGGTCGGACGGGTCAGACTCGTCCGACATGTCCGACCTGATATTGCTGCCGGTGGAAAAAATATGCAAATCGTATGCAATATTTTGGAGTGAAACATTATTTCACTATCTTTGCGGTAGATTAAATAGACTACTAAATGAATTACGGTTTACTTGACCTATTGGGCCTTATAGGAGCTGTCGGTTTGTTCCTCTACGGAATGAAAGTGATGAGCGAAGGTCTGCAGAAAGCAGCGGGCGACCGTCTCCGTAACATACTCGGAGCAATGACCCGCAATCGTGCTACCGGTACTATTACAGGATTTTTTATCACCGCCTTGATTCAGAGTTCTTCAGCCTCTACTGTCATGGTGGTGAGTTTTGTAAATGCGGGACTGATGACATTATCGCAGTCAATGGCTGTGATAATGGGTGCCAACGTGGGAACTACGTTTACGGCCTGGATTATAGCCCTTTTCGGGTTTAAAGTGGATATAGCGGCATTCGCACTGCCATTGATTGGCGTGTCGGTGCCGTTGCTTTTTTCCAAGAAGAGCCGCACGAAGTCGATAGGTGAGTTCGGTATCGGTTTCGCGTTCCTGTTCATGGGCTTGTCGCTCATCAGCAAGTATGTGCCCGATCTGCAGCAGAACCCGGAGATGTTCGAGTTCCTGCAGCGCTACACCACGATGGGTTTCGGCTCGGTGCTGATATTCTGTCTGGTAGGTATCATCGTCACGATGATAATCCAGTCGTCGGCCGCAACATTCGCCATCACCCTTATAATGTGCAGCAAGGGATGGATTACTTTCGACCTCGCCTGCGCGCTGGTGCTCGGCTCGAATATCGGTACGACAATCACCCCGCTGCTGGCGTCGTTAAGCGGAAATGTGGCCGCCAAACGTACGGCAATGGGCCACCTGCTGTTCAACCTGTTGGGTACGCTATGGACTCTTGCGATATTCTTCCCCTTCGTCGATCTGACACAATGGGTGACACAGGAGATAGGGCAGGGCGACCCGGCGCAGCTCTATAACTATGTAGCCGGTCTTGAAGCCTCGGATCCCGCGCTTTATGCCCGCGTGATGCAGTCGGAACTGCCTGCCACCGACCCGCTTATCACGCACCATCTCACTACAATCATGACGCTGCAGATATCGGTGTCGTTCGGCCTCTCGATATTCCACACCCTCTTCAACCTTATCAACCTCTCAATCATGATATGGCTGACGAAAGTCTACGTCAAGATTGTTGAATGGCTGCTCCCCGCCAAACGCAAAGGCGACGACGAGTTCCAGCTCAAATTCATCTCGTCGGGCATGCTTTCGGCTTCCGAACTCAACATCACACAGGCCGAGAAAGAGATTGCCGTGTTTGCCGACAGGGTCAACCGCATGCTTTCGATGGCAAAGGAACTTGTGCATACCAAGGAAAATTCGGAAGATTTCAACCGACTGTCATCGCGTCTGGAAAAATACGAGGATATTTCCGACCGCATGGAGCTTGAGATTGCCAACTATCTCAACCGATGCGCCGAGGGCCGCCTCTCCAACGAGGGCAAGCGCCACGTGTCGGCCATGCTCGCCATCGTGTCGGAGATTGAAAGCATCGCCGACTGCTGCTCCGGAGTAGGCAAGATACTGCTGCGCAAACAGCAGGGCAACGTACATTTCAACGAGGAAATATACCATAATATCGACGTGATGTTCGACTACGTGCAAAAGGCTATGGACAATATGCTCCTTCTGCTCCGCGACCTGGAAAACAACAGCCGCGAGGACATCATATCGTCGTATAACCGCGAGCGCGAAATCAACAACATGCGCAATACGCTCCGCTCGGCAAATATAGAGAATATCAAGGAGCATCATTACGAATATCAGGCAGGTATCTATTACATGGACATAGTATCGACCCTCGAGAAGACCGGCGACTATATCATCAATGTGGTGGATGCCGTAAAAGATGAATTTCAACGTGCGGGGAGATGACAGAATGTGAAAACAGACAGGCAGTGACCGTCTACGGCGCTTCGTCGCCGCTTGTGGCAAGAAAATACAAGGAGGCGGCCTATGCGCTCGGGCAGGCTATCGCCCGGGTGGGACTTGACCTCGTGTCGGGAGGCGGCCGCGAAGGCCTGATGGCTGCGGCAATCACCGGTGCGCTCGAAGCCGGAGGCCGCGCCGTCGGTGTGCTCCCTGACTTCATGGTAGAGCGCGGGTGGAATTATCCCGGCCTGAGCGAGATGATAACAGTGGGGTCGATGCATGAGCGCAAACGCACTATGGCCTCCCTATCGCGCGCGGCGGTTGCCCTCCCCGGAGGCTGCGGCACATTCGAGGAACTGCTTGAAATCATCACATGGCGTCAGCTCGGACTGTATCAGGGCCATGTCGTGATACTCAACGTCGACGGCTACTACGACCCGCTCATCGGAATGCTCGACCGCTCCATAGCCGAGCACTTCATGAACGACGACCACCGCAAGCTATGGTATGTGACCGACTCGGTCGAGGATGCCGTAGCCCGCATAGTCAAGCCGGTGGAGATACGCGAGTTCTCACAGAAACTCGACATAAAGCGTTGATGCCGGTATAAAACTGCTAAATTTCGGCAAACAAGGTATGGACGCACGGTCTGTGCGTCCGAAAATCAGCTGATAACCAATGCGCGCATTCCGGACGCACAGACCGTGCGTCCCTACAATATAATACGATAATACGACCATCTCCGATAATATTAATCCTTTTGATATTAATCCTTTCAGTTGGAAAACGAATTTTTACGATATAGTACCGAAGCCGACGCACCGTTCTCACGTGCGGAAAAAGCAGTGACACCGTCGAAGCCCGTCTCAACCTACATGCAGGGCCTCGAAGGGACGCAGCGTCCTGTCGGTTATGGCGAGAACTCATGGCTCTCGACCATTATCGTCGCCATGCTCGTAATCATAGCCCTCAATATCAGCCATTGCCGGCAGCTTTTCAAAAACTTCAGGCAAAACCTCATAGGCATAAGGATGCGTGCCAATGCATTCGACAACCGCACGGCCAACGAGACACGCACCCTGTGCATCATCATCGTGCTGCTGTGTCTGAGCGAGGGGATACTGATGTTTTCCGCCGCCGTGTCTGACGGAATAGTAAGAGAGGACACCGGCGCGCTGGCCATGACGATGCTGCTCGCGCTGGTCGCCCTGTGCTATTACCTGTGGCAGCTCGCAGTGTACAGCACCGTGGGGTATGCATTCGCCGACCGCGACGCCACCCGCCAGTGGCTCTCGGGATTCAACGCCTCGCAGACCCTCCTGTCCATGCTTCTTATCGTGCCCGCGCTGCTGTCGCTTTTCTACACCGGACTCACCGACGTGATGCTCATATTGGCCGCCGGATGCTATATTTTGACGCGGATTTTATTTATTTGCAAGGGATTTAGAATTTTTTATACCAATTTTGGCTCGTTGCTTTATTTTATTTTGTACCTTTGCGCCTTAGAAATAACACCCCTATTAATTTTACGCAGATTATCCCTATCCGTTCTGCGTTATTTAGAATTTACAGCGTGAAAATAAAAAAGATTTTAGTATCTCAGCCTAAACCGACGTCCGATAAATCTCCTTATTTCGACATTGCTCAACGTCATCATGTAGAAGTGGTATTTCGTCCGTTCATCAAAGTCGAGGGTCTTTCTTCAAAGGAGTTTCGTCAGCAAAAAATCAATATCCAGGACTTTACAGCGGTGATATTCACGGCGCGTACGGCCATTGACCATTTCTTCCGTCTTTGCGAGGAAATGCGCATCACCATTCCTGACACTATGAAATATTTCTGCACTACCGAAGCCATCGCTCTCTATCTTCAGAAATATATCCAGTACCGCAAGCGCAAAATCTTCCATGCCTCCACAGGCAAACTGGCCGATCTGCTTCCGTTCCTCACCAAGCACGCAAAGGAGAAATTCCTCTATGCCATCTCCGACGTGCATAAGGACGACACCGGTATCCTCGACAACAAAATCGACTACACCAAGGCGGTGATGTACCGCACTGTCAGCAACGACTTCACGGCCGACGAGCCTTTCGACTACGACATGTTGCTCTTCTTCAGCCCCTCAGGCATAGCGTCTTTACAGAAGAACTTCCCCGCTTTCGATCAGGGCGACATCAAGATAGGATGCTTCGGAGGAGCGACGGCCAAAGCCATAAAGGATGCAGGATTCCGTCTTGACATGGAGGCCCCCACAGTAAAGGCTCCCTCCGTTACCGCAGCTCTCGACATGTACCTCACCGAGCAGGAAGCCGGCTGACACTCGTGCCGTAACTCATAACAAAAGTCATAACAAGCGATAACAGGCCGGGCCGGCAAATCATCCGATTTGCCGGCCCGGCCGTAGTAATATAAATCCATATTATTGCAAACGCGGCTTATCGCCTTCAGTCATGCTTGATAATAAGGGCATAAGCTGAAATTACGGTGCATGATACTTGATGATCTGTTGTTCGCTAAAAACCGCGGGCTGATAAAATCGAGTTTTGATACACGCTCAAGGCCGGTGGTTATATTGCAGCGCCATGCACTGAATTTTAGACAAGCTCTTAGGAATGAGGCTATTTTACGAGCATTTTGGTTATGTTGTTTCCGCGACGCACAATGTAGATGCCGCCGGGTCGGGGAGTGGCTACACGGCGTCCCATGACGTCGAAATATTCAGCTGCGGTGTCGGCGGCATCCTCGATTACGATGTCGGCATCGGTGAATTTGCCCGAACGGTAGTAGATGTTTCCGTCGGCGAGGGGGAAGGTCTTGGTCTGCGCCGCGTCAAGGCCGCCGTTGATTATTATGCAGGCTGTCGCGGCAAGTTTATGTTCCGGCTCGAAAGTGAGCATATAGCCGCTCTTTCCCTCGATTGTCGCTGGCTGCATGAGGGTGCCGGGCCATGCGCCGAGCGCCTGATAGTTTTCGATGCCGTCCTCGGTGGGGCCATATACGTAGGCATACACTTCGTCCCACGGCTCATTGCTGTCGTCGATGAAATATACTGTTATGGTCTGCTCGGGGTCGGGTTCGCGGGCATAGGAGGGGAGAGGTTCGGCGGGAGTAGTGTCGCGTGCCGGTTCGGGGTAATTGCCCCCTATGGCGCCGAAATCGTTTTGCTGCGCGAGCCAGTTTATCTTGGCGTTGAGGTGACGGAGCACGGTCTTCTTGCACGACTCCATGTCGCTGTTGTCGGTCACATCCATTCCGTCGACAGGCACAGGCTGTCCGCGCCAGCGTCGGGCGTCGGCTTTGGCAGCCTCGGCTATGCGCGAGCAGTAGATGTCGATGTCGTCGGTAAGGCCGGCGTATCCGCCCTGTGTGCCCATGAACCATTGCCATGTCTCTTTCACCTTGGCGTTGAATGTGGCGTTCATGCGCAGCGACGGTATCCATGTGTTGCCATACGGGTCGCAGTCATAGAAATAGGCGTCGGTCAGTCCGTTGAAAGCGTTGCCGCAGTCCCAAAGCGGGGAGAAGTGCCATTTCCGGCCCTCTCCGCGGTCGCGGTAGAGATAGGTCGAGCCGTGGTATGACTCCGTGTGCGATATGATTTCCTCCACCACATAGTAGCGGGCGGCGTCGTCGAGGTCCAGATATTTCCACATGTTGTCGGAGTCCTCGCCGATGAGGTCGTTGATGGCGGTGAACTGGTCGGTGATGAATCGGCGCTGCAGGTCGGAGTAGACCTCGGGGGTGTCGAACGTGATGCGGAGCATGTCTTTGTACTGGTCGGACTGCCCCTTTTCTTCCATTTGGATCTGGGCGTCGTCGGGCTCGTCGTAGTTGTCAAGTTCGACGATATATCCGCCCGACACGAGCGCGCGGTCGTCGACATTGTCGTCAAGCTCCTCTACGGGCACTCGTCCGTCGCCCACGCGTATCGACTCCGTCAGGAAATAGAGGCCGCGGTAGTCGCCGTTGATGATGACCTCTATGGGCTGCTGGCGGGGTGTCCAGGGCAGTCCGATACGTTCGCCGAGCGCGAAGCCGGTGAAGTTGCGCAGATAGCCCTTGTTGTCATCGGCATGCGCCAGTATCGCCCAATGTTTTGATTTCTGGCCGTTTATGTTCATGTTGAGGAGGTTCTGCTTCTTGTCGAGCTTGAGCTTGAACGGCTTTTTTGCGAAGGCCTTGCGGGTGTAGTTGCCGCGTGCCTTGATCTGCAGGGGGAGCGGTGCATCTTCTGTCCCTACCGAAGTGGCGCCGAGGTCGATAAGCCACTGGCAGCCGTTGACATCGAGCCGGTATTCGCCGTGAAAATACTCTTTGTGTCCCAAGTCTTTGCTTATTACCTCGTTGTCAAGTATCTTGTTGCCGTCGCCGTCGAGGATAAATGATTCGGTGGCGCTGTCATACTGATATACATTGATGTGGAGCACGGGGAGAGTGCCCGATACGCCGGTAGCAGGAGCCGGACCGGGTTCGGGGTCGGGTGCAGGCCGGCCGTCGACGATAAATGTTATCTGCGTCGGGAGGAGCTGTCCGCCGTTGAGCTGCAGGTCGAACGATATGTCAACGTCATGCAGGCCGATGGCGTTGAAGTTGTATCCGTCGGCAATGCCTGACTTGATTGCCGAGCGCGATATGTCGGTTGAGGTCTCGCTGTTTGCACCGAAATTGCATGTCCAGTCGGCGTTCGAGATTTTGAAATGCCCGTCGAGCGCGTCAAGATGCAAGGTATAGGTGTTGCCCTCGCGGCTGAAGCGGTAGTCTTCGTTGGCGCTCCAGTCGCCTGTCTGGGTGCCGCGTACATACATTATCGGATAGCCGTCATCATCAGTCAAATTTTGTGCGCTGACTGTCGGTACGGCCATAAATATTCCCAATATCAGGGAAATACAATATAAGAATCTGGTCATGGTCGACTTTGGTTAAAATAGTTACGATGTTGCAAAAAGGGGAAGGAAATGATTTAAGATTAATTGAATGCGGAAGTAATTGAGATGACACATCTCTCGGTTGCCGCAAAATATCGCGCAAAGATACGGAAAAATTGCCTGAATGCAAGCGTTTTCCCGTCAATTATGCATAATTGTATAAATTATACTTAAATTATACTTCAAAATATTTTTTGAATTCCTGTTCGAAATTGGGCGTGAATACTCCCCGGCCGAGCGATGCACGTATCTCCGCGAGGGGCCAGAAACGTCCGCCGTCAAGTTCTTCGCTCGGACGCACCTCGCCGTCGTAGACAGTACGGTACACATTGACATATTCGCTTTCGCGTTCGCTGTCAAACACGTATGATACCATATGCTCCGGCACGAACTCCGTGATGCCTAATTCCTCGCGCACCTCGCGCCGCAATGCGTCGGCCGTCGACTCGCCGTAGTCCACATGACCCCCGACGGCCGTATCCCATTTGCCCGGCTGAATATCTTTCCAGTCGGGGCGCCGCTGCAGATAAAGCTCGCCCTTGCTGTTGAACACATGCAGGTGCACCACAGGGTGCAGCAGATGTGACCCGTTGTGACACTCGCCGCGTGTAGCCTTGCCGATAGTGTGTCCCTCCCTGTCGACCACAGGAAATATCTCCCGTTCGTTATCCTTCATGACAAATCAAATTGTGGGCTGCGTGCCCGGTTAAACTGTTGCCTCAACTTGTAGGGGGGTACAAAACCTCCCAATGCTGTTTACTTACGCATAATCCACGTCCTCCGGATGTCACGGCTTTAAGTGAACAGCATTGAATCATGTCCCTACAAATTAATTGCGTATTATAATTCTGCAAAATATGCATTGAAAAATGCATATTTTTTTTGGCAACCGTAACCAATTGCTCATTACTAATTACTAATTGCTCATTACTAATTACCAAAGACGGTTGCCACAACCTTGCGCGCGCCTCCGCAGTCGCGGAATTCGCACAGGTAGATTCCCTGCCAAGTGCCAAGGTTGAGCCGACCTCCGCTTATCGGTATCGTGACCGACGGCCCTATGATTGATGCCTTGGCATGCGCCGGCATGTCGTCGAGACCCTCCATCGTGTGCTCGTAATACGGTTCACCCTCTCTGACGAGACGGTCGAATATCGATTTCATGTCAGTACGCACGTCGGGGTCGGCATTCTCGTTGATGGTCAGTGCCGCCGATGTATGTTTTATGAACAGGTGGAGCAGTCCCGTCTGAGGCAGTTGTGGAAGCTGCGATAACACTTCCGCGGTGATGAGGTGAAACCCGTTGCCGCGCGGCCTCAATGTGAATTCGGTTTGTTGCAACATGATTATGTAAGTAACTGTTTAAAATTATTCTATAACTTGCGCAAATATACGCATCATTGCGGCCATATCACAAGGTTTAACAATTTTTTGACTCCACGACATCCGTTTATTGCGTACTTTTGTGTGAGAATATGCGGATTTAATGCATATTCCGATCGCAGGACAACTGTATTTATGACTTATTATGATTAATTTTATCGCAATAGACGTAGAGACGGCTACCGCCAGCCGTGATTCAATATGTGAGGTGGGCATATGTGTGGTGCGCGACGGCGAAGTTGTCGAGACGCGTTCGTGGCTTGTGCGGCCGCCCCACAACCGCTACCACTTCTGGAATATAAAAATCCACGGCATACGCCCCGAGGACACCGAGGATGCACCCGACTTCGCCGAGGTATGGGAAGAAATCGAACGTATCTACCTCGACGATTACGATACCTTCGTGGCCCACAACTACACTTTCGACCGCGGATGCCTAATGGCCGCCGCAGGGTTGTACCGCATACACTTCCCGCAACTGCGCTGGCACTGCACCCTCGCTACGGCACGCCGCATCTACGGCATGCGCTGTAACAAACTCGGCTACCTCTGCTCCGCGCTCGGTATACCCGAAGGCACCCACCACCGTGCCGGCGACGATGCCGAAATGTGCGCCCGCCTCTTCCTCCACGAACTTTCGGCAATGAACAATTAGTAATTAGTAATGAACAATACGCAATTAATAATTGTGAATTATATATTATGTAATTATGAATTTGATTATCTTTGTAGATTGAATTAGCATATACATATTTAATTTTGAAATGGCAGCTCTTGACATTCTCATATTACTGATTTTTATCGTCTCGGTTGTCTACGGACTGCGACGGGGAGTCATCACGCAGCTCGGTTCTGTCGGCGGTGTCATTGTCGGCATAATAGCGTGCCGCCTGTTCTCAGGCTCCGTCACGCGCCTTTTCGCCGGCAGCAATCCCGATGCCAACGACCTCTACGTCAGCGGCGTGTTCGCAAGCGTGCTCCTCTTTATCGTAGGCTTTATAGCCGCGCGTCTGGTGGCGGGACTTATAAAAACGGTAACGCATTCCCTTCATCTTACGGTCATCGACCGCATTGCGGGAGCCCTTTTCTCGCTCTTCGAGTGGTTCCTGATATTCAGTCTGTTGCTCAACATCTGGCAGGCATTCCGGCCCGACATCGACATCACTTCCAACAGCCGTCTCGCCGAAGGCCGCGCGGCCAGGGCCGTGGTCGACTTCGCCCCCAAAGTGCTTGGCAGCGAGACATTCAAGGATTTTGTGACTGCAGTGGCCAGCGTGGGCAACGACAATGACGGCCACAATCATAACGATAAATAATCCGGTATGAAAGAACAGAATAAAGATATTATCTCCGACGCCACCACCGGCGAGTATAAATACGGCTTTGTCAGCGACATCGACACCGATATTATCCCCGTCGGACTGAATGAGGACGTCATACGTCTTATCTCGGCGAAAAAGCAGGAGCCGCAATGGCTTCTCGATTTCCGCCTCGAGGCCTACCGTTACTGGCTGACACTCAAGATGCCGCGGTGGGCGCATCTCGACATTCCCGACATCGACTATCAGGCCATAAGCTATTACGCCGCCCCCCGCAAGAAGGAGGGGCCGAAGAGCCTCGACGATGTCGACCCCGAACTGATTGACACCTTCAACCGTCTCGGCATACCTCTCGAGGAGCAGAAACAGCTATCGGGAATGGCCGTCGACGCTGTGATGGACTCATCGTCGGTCAAGACCACCCACAAGGAGAAACTTGCCTCGCTCGGCATAATATTCTGCTCCTTCTCCGAGGCTGTCAGGGATTATCCCGACCTCGTGCGCAAATATCTCGGCACCGTGGTGTCGTACCGCGACAATTTCTTCGCGGCGCTCAACTCGGCCGTGTTCTCCGACGGTTCGTTTGTGTATATCCCTAAAGGCGTGCGCTGCCCGATGGAACTGTCGACCTATTTCCGCATCAACGCCTCGGGTACGGGGCAGTTCGAGCGCACGCTCATCGTGGCCGACGACGATGCCTACGTGAGCTATCTCGAGGGGTGCACCGCCCCGCAGCGCGATGAAAACCAGCTCCATGCCGCTATCGTGGAAATCATAGTCGAGGAGCGCGCCGAAGTGAAATATTCGACCGTGCAGAACTGGTACGCCGGCGATAAGGATGGGCGCGGAGGTATCTACAACTTCGTCACCAAGCGCGGTCTGTGCCGCGGCGACTTCTCCAAGCTGTCGTGGACGCAGGTCGAGACCGGTTCGGCCATCACATGGAAATATCCATCCTGCGTGCTCAAGGGGGACAACTCCGTGGGCGAATTCTACTCCGTGGCCGTAACCCGCAACCGCCAGCAGGCCGACACCGGCACAAAGATGATACACATAGGGCGCAACACCCGCTCCACAATCGTATCGAAAGGCATCTCGGCCGGGGAGAGCCAGAATTCCTACCGCGGACTGGTGAAAGTGGTTCCCGCTGCCGACGGCTGCCGCAACTACACGCAGTGCGACTCGCTGCTGCTCTCGTCACGCTGCGGCGCGCACACGTTCCCCTATATCGATGTCAAAAATCCGACTGCCGTAGTAGAGCATGAGGCCACCACCTCGAAGATTTCGGAAGACCAGCTTTTCTACTGCAACCAGCGCGGCATACCCTCCGAAGAAGCCGTAGGCCTGATAGTCAACGGCTACGCCAAAGAGGTGATGAACAAACTTCCGATGGAGTTTGCGGTAGAAGCCCAGAAGCTCCTTCAGATCACCCTCGAAGGCTCCGTCGGATAATACGCTGTCAGGATGCCTGCATTGTAGGGACGCGATTCATCGCGTCTGCACCGAAAGATTCTCACAAAGTCGTTAAAGTCCTTAACGACATTAAAGACTTTAACGACCTTATCCCAAGTAACAATTAACACCAACATACAATGTCCGAAATACTTCTTGATGTCAGAAACCTGCACGCCTCCATCGGCGAGAAAGAGATACTTAAAGGCATAAACCTGACCGTGCGCCGCGGCGAGGTGCATGCCATAATGGGACCCAACGGTTCGGGCAAGTCTACACTGTCGTCAGTGCTCGCCGGCAATCCCGCGTTTACAGTCACCGAAGGCTCGGCCACACTCCACGGCATCGATTTGCTTGCGCTGCCTCCCGAGGACCGCTCGCACGAAGGGCTGTTCCTTTCGTTCCAGTACCCGGTGGAAATACCCGGCGTATCGATGGTCAACTTCATGCGTGCCGCCGTCAATGCCAAACGCAAATATTTCAACGAGCCCCCCATGTCGGCCACCGAATTTCTTAAGATGATGCGCCAGAAACGCGCCGTCGTGGAGCTTGACAACAAACTCGCCTCGCGTTCGGTCAACGAGGGTTTCTCCGGCGGTGAGAAAAAACGCAACGAAATATTCCAGATGGCCGTGCTCGAGCCGCAGCTCTCCATCCTCGACGAGACGGACTCCGGCCTCGACATCGATGCCCTCCGCGTAGTGTCGCAGGGCGTAAATACGCTCAAGACAGCCGAAAACGCCACAATCGTCATCACGCACTACCAGCGTCTGCTCGACTATATCAAGCCCGATTACGTCCACGTGCTCTACAAAGGCCGCATCGTCATGACCGGCGGCCCCGAACTTGCCCTCGAGCTTGAAGAACGCGGCTACGACTGGATTAAGGAGAATTCATAATTCATAATTCGTAATTATCGAGTTCTCTGAGAGCTCCGAGCACTCCGAGTACTCTGAGTTCTCCGAGCACTCCGATTGCTCAGAAATCAACTGATTGTCATGAACGCACTGACTCAATATATAGATCTATATAACGACAACCGCGAGGTTATCGATGCCGGCTCGGCGCCGCTGCTCAACGCCATGCGTCCCGCAGCCTTTGACGCCCTGCGCGGCAAGTCGCTTCCGGTCAAGGGTGATGAAGGCTACGAGATTACCTCGGTCGACGCCCTTCTTGCTCCCGACTACGGACTCAACATAGCACGTCTGGACATACCTGTCGACGTGGCCGAGACTTTCCGCTGCGATGTTCCCAACATGTCGTCGCTCATGGGCGTGGTCGCAAATGATAAATTCGTGCCTACCAAGTCGCTGCTGCGCAATCTTCCCGAGGGTGTCACCGTGATGTCGCTCGCCGAAGCCGCCGTGCGATTTCCCGACAGCGTGGCGCGCTGCTACGGCAAAATCGCCCCGCTCGACAACACGCAGGTGGCTCTCAACACCCTGCTCGTGCAGGAGGGCGTATACATCCGCCTCAAAAAGGGTGTGAAACTCGACCGCCCGCTGCAGATTGTCAATATATTCCAGAGCGACATGCCGATGATGGCCGTGCGCAGGCTCCTTGTCGACGTCGGTGAGGATGCCGACCTGCGCCTGCTGCTTTGCGACCATTCGCGCAACGATGCCGTGGACTATCTCGGTCTGCAGGTCATCGAGGCAAATGTAGGATGCGGGGCTCGTTTTGAAGTCTACGATATCGAGGAATCGGACGCGTCGACCCGGCGCATTTCGCTTGCTTTCGTCCGTCAGGAGGAGAGTTCGTCGTTCCTGGGCAACACTACCACGCTGCTCAACGGCATCACCCGCAACGAATACACCGTCGATATTCTCGGCGAACGCTGTTCGACAGGACTTTACGGTATGGCTGTCGGTTCCGCCGCCCAGCATATCGACAATTCGACCGTAATCAACCACCGTGTCGGCCGCTCCACCTCCAACCAGCTTTTCCGCTATGTGCTCGACGACGATGCCCGCGGTGCTTTCGAAGGGCTTATCGAGGTATTCCCCGACGCACGTTTCACCGAGGCATTCCAGACCAACAACAATATCCTTGCCTCGCAGGGCGCGCAGATGCATGCCAAGCCGCAGCTTATCATCAATAACGACGACGTGAAGTGCAGCCACGGCGCCACTACCGGACAGCTCAATCAGGAAGCGCTGTTCTACATGCAAAGCCGCGGCATACCGCGCGATGAGGCGCGCACCATGCTCATGCAGGCCTTCATGGTCGATGTCATCGACACCGTATCGGTCGAAGCGGTCCGCGACCGCCTTCGTCATTTGGTAGAAAAGCGTTTTGCGGGCACTTTGGGCGCTTGTGAGGGATGCCGCAAAATACTATAAATGAGGATGAAAATAAAAAGTATTGGCCAAATGCCACTTTCACTGTCGAATTTATACCATAAATGATGTAAAAAATGACGAAATGTTGTCAATCTGTTTGGGGGGTGAAATGCTAATTTTGCGTCACCGGCATATGGGAAAAACCACCTCTCGATTGCCGCAGACCTTGCAAATCTAACCCCAAACCAAACATAATTCACAACATTTCAATCATGAAAAAATTATTACTCACAAGTGCGTTTACATTTGTAGGCGCTTTTGCCTTCCAGTGCCTGGCGTGGACAGGCGACGGCCGTATGGACTACTATTGCAGCGGCCAGTCATACGAAGACGATGGCTCTAATTGGAATTGGGGCGATGCATCATACATGGCTTTTAACAAAGGTTTCGGACATCCTTACGGCTTTGAGGCATACGACAATTCGGGCGTGAAACGTGGCGAAGCTCGTGTCGCCGATAACAACGAGGACTATCTCCCGATAGTATACGGCGCTCAAGTGCGCGCATTCGCCGACCTTAACCAGGACGGTGCAGTCGACTTCCTCATGTGGGACTGCGACACGCATGGCTGGGGCACTTATAAGAAATACACGCCTTGGGGCGACACCAACAATCAGGTGTTCATCAACAATGGCAACGGTACTCAATTCTCTCAGATCAACGGTTTCCCGAACAATATCGCCAACAATAAGCATGGTGACTGGGGCTGCTCTCTTCCCGGCAAATACCACCGTCTCTCTATCGCCGATGTCAACGGCGACGGCTATCCCGATATTCTGATGGTAGTTGAAGCCGGTGTTGCAAACGGCGACTGGTATTATAATGACGGTGCCAACCTCTACATCAACAATGGGGATAATACTTTTACCCATAAGCGCATTGCCTCAATCCGTAACTACTACTCTACCGCACTTTTCGGCGACTTCAACTGCGACGGTTATCCCGATATCCTGCTCAACGGATATCACGACGCTATAACCGGTGCCGACGGTAAAAGTATAGACGGCGGCTGGGAACTTGTCATCATGACCAACGACGGAAAAGGCAACTTCTCAGTGGCTTATCACAGCAACGACTACTCCAAGAACGAGGATGGCGGCAAAGAGACGGCAATCCATGTGCTCGACTACGACCAGGACGGCAAGATGGATATACTGCTCAGCGGAACCACCAACAGCAACAGCTTTGGCAACACCAACGGCCGTGACGGCAAGGTGGCTTTCATACTCCGCAACGAGTCAGACGGTACCGATGTGAAATTTTCCGAAGTGCTCACCGACCTGCACCCCTCGGCAGAGGCTATGGCACGTACATCCATTCTTGCCGACTTCAACGGCGACGGCTTCGTCGACTATCTTGCCGACGGCTGGGGTCCGAACAGCGACTGGTCAAACGGCACATACATGTCAAGCAGTACCGGCAAGTATAACGAAAACTATGTCTTCAACAACGGCCTGCTCAAAAATAAGGATTACTACGGCGAAACAGTCGACGAGGAGCAGTCATGAATAACATTCGGCGACATTGACGGCGACGGAATGCTCGACCTCATTTCACCCGCCGGCGACGGTGCTCCCCGCGTCTACCTTAACCGGACTCTCGAAGGTAAGAATCAGGTGGCTCAGGTTCCTGCCGCTCCCACCAATACACAGGTGTCTTACGACAAGGATACCAAACGCGTCACCGTTACATGGGACAAGATGTACGCCGAATCGGGCAGCAAAGCCATCTACAATACCTACCTCCGCCGCGTAGGAGGCGCGTCACGCAATGCTTCAGGCACCATAATGCGTGTTCCCGCCGACATCAATACCGGCAAACTGAAAGCGTACACCGAATGGAGTTCGTTCCTTCCCTCCGAGACATGCTTCTTCGACAACCTTGAAGATGGCAATTACGAGATGGGCGTGCAGTCGGTAGGCTACAACTACGGCGCTTCGGAATTTACTCCGGTTCAGTTCTCAATCTACAACGGAACAGTGACAGGATTGGACGGGATAGCAACAGATGACATCAACGCTTCGGTCAATGTCTACAACATGCAGGGCATGATGCTCAAGCAGGGCGTAGCCCGTGAGGATGCCCTCACCGACCTTCCCGCCGGCCTCTACATAGTAGGCAACAAAAAGATGCTTAAACGATAAGCCGATCCGACACTTCATAATTGTTTAAATACACCAATCCCGCGATTGAATATGGCTCAATCGCGGGATTGTTACATTCCCCGTACATGGGCGGTAGCCGGGGCGGGGGCGTCTCGCCCCCGTGGATATAAATTTCCACGTTGGTATTGTAGGTTATTCCCACGGGGGCGAGACGCCTCCGCCCCTGTTTGCTACTTGAACAACAGGGGGAGGAAGTCGGCGAGGTAGTGGCGCCAGTTGCGCCAGATGTGGCCGCCGTCGCTTTCGGTGTAGGTGTAGGGGATTTCTTTTTCGTCGAGGAGGGCGCGGAAGCGGGCATTGGTGTCGTAGAGGAAATCATCTTTGCCTATGGCTATCCAGTAGAGGAGGGGTGGGTTGTCGGCGAACTGACGTTCGAGTTTTTCCTCCATGTCGGCGTAGTGTGCTTGGCTTTCTGGCTTGTGAGGCCATATTGCGGCTGAGAACAGACCTACGTAGCCCATCATGTCGGGGTAGTCTTTGGATATGTGCAGCGAGTGGAAGCCACCCATCGACAGCCCGGCCACGGCGCGCGATGCCTTGTCGCGGCGCGTGCGGTAGTTGGCGTCGACAAATTCCACAATCTCGGGGAATACCTCTTCGAAGGTTCCGTCCATCGAATGTGGCAGATTTGGGTCGGGGAGTGTTAACCCGAGCGACGACTCGCCGGGAGCGGCATCGGTGTCGACATTGCCGTTGGGCATCACTACAATCATGGGGCGGGCCTTTCCCGAGGCAATCAGGTTGTCGAGTATCTGTGTGGCGCGGCCGAGTTCGCTCCATGCGTTCTCGTCGCCACCCATGCCGTGGAGCAGGTAGAGCACGGGATAATTGCGCCCCGATGTCTCGTAGCCTGCGGGGGTATAGACGGTCATGCGGCGGTCGGTGCCGAGGCGGTCGCTGTGATACCACGTCTTGCTCACCGTGCCGTGGGGCACATCGCCGACGGCGTACAGGCCGTCGTAGCCGCCGTCGACGAGGAATATGTTGGAGAGGGTCGACACGTCGCGGGCTATGTAGACGTTCGACGGGTCGTTGGTGCGCACGCCGTCAACTTCAAAGGCGTAGCTGTAAAGCTCCGGGGCAAGGGGTACGCCGGTGGTGCCTTGCCATACGCCGTCGGCACCTTTGCTAAGCTCAATCACGGTCGGGACGCTGTCGCCCTCGCAGCGCGCCTTGAAGTCGCCGGTCACCTTCACGCTGTTGGCCGACGGATTGTTGTAGCGGAATGTCACCACGGCGTCATCGCCAATCATCGGAGATGCAAGCTGCGCGCCGCCCCACAGTGCCTGTTGGGCGAATGCCGGCGTGCACGCCAGCATTAGTGCCAGTGTAAGTCTGATTTTCATATCGGTATAGTTTTTTGGTTTTTTATGTCAGAATACAATGCAAATTTAGTAAATTATAAATTATTATCAATTGTATTGGCATCATCTATTGCAAAAATGATTAATTTTGTGCTCTAATATAAAGCATAATAATACGCAGCACCGCCATGCTTACCCCGAAAATAGATTCGTTGGTGATAATACCGATGTACAACGAGAGGGAGAATGCCCGAGCCATCATCGAAGCAGTCCTCTCGCTTCAGCCATGCTTTGATGTCCTTGTTATTGATGACAATTCGCCCGACGGCACCGCCCTGATAGTCAAGGAGGTGATGTCGGAGCATCCCGGACGCGTCCATATCGTGGAGCGTAAGGGTAAACTCGGCCTCGGCACGGCTTATATCGCCGGTTTCAAATGGGGTCTGGAGCACGACTACGAGTACATCATCGAGATGGATGCCGACTTCTCGCACAACCCGGCCGATTTGCCCGCTCTCAGGGCGGCATGCGCCGACGACGGCTATGACGTGTCGGTCGGCTCGCGCTATGTATCGGGTGTCAATGTGGTGAACTGGCCTATGGGGCGTGTGCTGATGTCGTATTACGCATCGGCCTACGTGCGCTTCATCACCCGCATGAAGGTACGCGACACCACGGCCGGCTTCGTATGCTACCGCCGCCGCGTGCTGTCGACGATGGATCTTGACAAAATCAAGTTCAAGGGTTATGCGTTTCAGATTGAAATGAAATTCACCGCCATGAAGTGCGGATTCCGCATAAAGGAGGTGCCCATCATCTTCGTGAACCGTGTGCTCGGCACGAGCAAGATGAGTTCGGGCATATTCTCGGAAGCTGTATTCGGCGTCATCAGGCTCAAGACCGGCAGCTGGTTCAGAAAATATCCCAAATACACCGGTGAACAATGAGCAGGACAATTATTTACAACGCCGAGATAGTCAACGAAGGCACCCGCCGTCACGGCTATGTAATAATAGACGGCGAACTGATATCGAAAACCGGTGATGGAACTCCTTCGGACGAAGAACTTGCCGGAGCCGACGATTGCGTCGATATAGAGGGACGTATGCTGCTCCCCGGCGCGATTGACACGCATGTTCATTTCCGTGAACCGGGACTTACGCATAAGGCTTCGATGGCCACGGAAAGCGCCGCCGCAGTGAGCGGAGGCATCACCTCGTTCATCGACATGCCGAATACGCGCCCCGCCACGACGTCGCAGGGCGCAGTGGCCGATAAAAAACGTATCGCCGCCGAAACATCGTATGCCAACTACGGATTCTTTCTCGGCGCCACCAACGACAATCTTGACGAAATCCTTGCCGCCGACCCGCATGAAATCCCGGGCGTGAAACTGTTCATGGGTTCGTCGACCGGCAATATGCTTGTCGATAACGACATTACGCTATCGCAGCTTTTCGCCTCATATCGCGGAGTCATTGCCGTGCATGCCGAGGATGAGGCCACGCTTGCCGCAGCCCGCGCACGGCTCGCCGAGCTTTACGGCGACGAGCAGCCGGTATGGCTTCACTCGCAGGCCCGTCCGGCCGAAGCATGCTTCAAGGCATCGCAGCGAGCGGTAAAACTCGCCGAAAAATACGGTACACGCCTGCATATACTCCATATATCCACGGCGCGGGAGCTGTCGCTGCTCTCGCCGGGAGAAATCGGCAAAAAACGCATCACGGCCGAGACATGCCCCCACTACCTGCTGTTTGACGAGACCGACCTTGCCCGCGACAACGGATTCATGCTCAAATGCAACCCCGCCATCAAGTCGGCCACCGACCGCGACGCGCTCGTCAAGGCGCTTTCCGAGGGGCTGATTGACACCATAGCCACCGACCATGCCCCCCATCTGCTCGAAGAGAAGCAGGGCACGCTGCTCAAGGCCGCTTCAGGCATGCCCGGCGTGCGCTTCATGCTCCCTGAGATGCTTACGCTTTCGGCGCGCGACGACAACGCCCTGACTCCGGAGCGCGTGGTGGAGCTTACGGCACACAATCCGGCGCGACTCTTCGGCATAGAGCGCCGCGGTTTCATACGTCCGGGCTATTATGCCGACCTCGTTGTGGCTGAGCGGACAGCGCCGTTCCACCCGTCGGTAGGGGAATATCTCCCGGCCGGGCTGATGTCGCCATGCGCGTGGACACCATACGCTTTGACTGAAGTAAGCTGCCGCATAGCCTTGACATGGGTCAACGGAGCCGTGGCATTCGACGGAACACACGTGCGACGCGCCGGGGTAAAGCCACTCCGGTTCAATGTCGTATGATTTTTTTTGCCTTTACCGAAAAAGTTAGTATATTTGTAAGTTATGACGGCTTAGATGCTTTAGCTGCCGTTTTTTGCATATCAAACCAAAAATTATCATATTTCTAAAATTTACTTTTATCATGAAATTGTTGAAGAGTGCGCTGGTTGCCGCCGTTATGCTCGGGGCAACGTCATTCAGTGCCGGGGCCATCGGATGGCCCGCCAATTACGAAGGTGTGATGCTCCAGGGTTTTTACTGGGACAGCTGGAATGTGACAGGATGGAGCAAACTTGAGGCCAAGGCCGACGAACTCAGCGAATCGTTCAAACTTATCTGGGTACCCAACTCGGCAAAACCCGCATCCAATCCCGGCAATGGATATGACCCCGTGTACTGGTTCACCAACCATAATACCTGCTGGGGCACCGAAGCCGAATTGCGTTCGATGATTGCCACTTTCAAGGCCAAGGGCACCGGCATCATCGAGGATGTCGTGATCAATCACCGCTCGGGAGCCACCAACTGGACCGACTTTCCCGCCGAGAAGTGGAACGGCCAGACCTGGAAAATAGGTCTTGACGGAATATGCCGCACCGACGAGGTCAACAGCCAGCCCGGCCAAAGCCACGGCACAGGCGCCGCCGACACCGGCGAGGACTTCAACGGTTCGCGTGACCTCGACCACACCAACGCCAACGTGCAGAACAACTGCAAGAACTATTGCAAATTCCTCCTCGAGGACATGGGCTATGCCGGTTTCCGTTACGATATGGTAAAGGGCTACAGCGGCCAGTATACCAAAATCTACAACCAGTATGCCAAGCCTCAGTTCAGCGTGGGCGAATACTGGGACGGCAGCTACGATGCGGTAGCCGCATGGATTGAGGCTACCGGCAAGGAGTCGGCAGCATTCGATTTCCCCTTCAAATATGCTGTCAACAGTGCGTTCTCGACCAACGATATGACGAAACTTGTGTGGAAAGCCAACAGCACCACCAACCAGCCCGCCGGCATGATACATTTCGGCTACTCGCAGCTGGCTGTGACATTCATCGACAACCACGACACATACCGCGACGGAAACAAGTTTAACGGCAACGTGCCTGCCGCCAACGCATTCATGCTCTGCTCGCCCGGTACTCCCTGTGTGTTCTATCCCCACTGGAACCAGTACAAGAGCCAGATCAAGCGTATGATTGCCATACGCAACGCCGTGGGCGTGCACAACAATTCCGCTGTCAATGTGCTCCGGTCGACTAAAGACTGCTACATGGCCGAAGTGACAGGTTCCAAAGGCAAACTCGTGGTTAAAATCGGTTCAGCGATGGTTTCACCCTCGGGCTATACCGACAGCGACATCAAGGCTACGGGTACCGGTTACTGCATCTGGACCAAGACCGACGTGCAAGGCGGAGAAGGTGGCGGCGGTGACGACATCGATGACAACTATCCCTCCAAGCTCTATGTCATAGGAAACCTCAATGACTGGAACACTACGACTTCCGTAGCTTCCGACGCAAGGGAGAACGGCGTATACACCTGGAACAGCGTCGAAATGCCCGCAGCTGCCAAGGATACCTACTCATACTTCACATTTGTCACCGCCCAGGGCGCCGACTGGGATGCTGATGTAAACTCTTCCGACCGCTACGGCGCCGCTTCAAACAATGCTCCCGTAACCCTCGGCCAGCCAGCCACTATCAAGGTGTTCAAGGTAGGCGTCAACGCAAGCTCGGCATACTCATGGAAAATCACCCCCGGAAAATACAAGGTGGTTGCCGACCTCAAGAACATGAAACTGACTGTAACGGAAACTGCCGGAGTCGACGGCATAGAGGCCGATGAACCGGATGCCGTCCCCGTATACTACAATCTTCAGGGCGTGCGTGTCGACACTCCGTCGGCCGGTCTGTACATCGTAGTGCGCGGCGACAAAGTTGCCAAAGAAATAGTCAGATAGCCCGAAGAACATAATATGCGTGGCTTCCTCAGAATTTACCGTGGCGTGAAAGCCGGTAAATTTGGGGGAAGCCATGCTATTTCTATGGTTGAAATCAGCGATGGCGATATTGCCGTTTCGATGAAAATTATTACCTTTGTCGGATGATAGCGTCAGCGACGCGACTAAAGCAGAAAATTATGGATAAATATCGGCAGATTATAAGTAATACTGTTGACCGGTTGCTCGCCGCCGAGTCGCTGCGGCAGGTAGGCGTCAGTGCCGGCGAGAATGCGGCACTTCCTTCTCAGTCGGCTGTCGATGAGATAATTGACCTTGTGCGCTCTATCATATTTCCCGGACATTTCGGACATCATATCACTCCGCGGCAAAATCCGCTGTATTGGCTCGGCACAACCGTCGACCGTCTCGGCGAAGTGCTGTCGGCGCAGATAGGCGCTGCCCTCAACATGCTCGGTACTGACGGAGGCGACCCTGTCACCCGGAGCCGCTGCGACGCGATAGCCACCGATTTCATATCGATGCTTCCCGAGGTGCGCGAGGCTCTCGCCCTCGATGCCGAGGCAATCTATCTCGGCGACCCGGCGGCGGTGTCGGTCGATGAGGTGATATGCAGCTATCCCGCTATCAGGGCGATAACCAACTACCGCGTGGCCAACAGGCTCTACCGGCTCGGAGTGCCGGTGCTGCCCCGCATGATATGTGAGCGTGCCCACCGGGAGACCGGTATCGACATACATCCCGGAGCCACTATCGGCAACGCTTTCATGATTGACCACGGCACGGGTGTGGTCATCGGCGAGACCGCCATAATCGGCGACAACGTGAAGCTCTATCAGGGTGTCACGCTCGGCGCACGCAGTTTCCCCACCGACGAGGGGGGAAACCCTGTCAAGGGGCTTGCGCGCCATCCCGTCATAGGCAACAATGTCATAATCTACGCCAACTCCACGATATTGGGACGCATAACCATCGGCTCGGACTCGGTGATTGGCGGCAATATATGGATTACGTCCGATGTCGAGCCGGGAAGCATCGTGCTCCAGGCGCGCGCCGACAATACAATCAGACTTAACAACAATCTTTCGCGATAACAATAACAGATGAACGAAACATTTGAAATGGTGGCAAAGACCTTTCAGGGACTGGAAGATGTGCTTGCCGAAGAGTTGCGCAACCTGGGCGCCTACAATGTGGAGCCGGGGCGCCGTATGGTGGCTTTCGAGGGGGACCTCGCCATGCTTTACAAAGCCAACCTGTGCTGCCGCACGGCTTTGCGCATACTTAAACCGATTTATAAATTCACTGCCACCGATACCGACACGCTCTATGATGCGGTCAAGGAGTTCGACTGGAGCAGCGTGCTGTCGATTGACAAGACATTCTCCATCGACACAGTGGCCTACAGCGACGAATTCACCCACTCGCAGTTCGTGACCTACAGGGTTAAGGACGCGATAGTCGACTGGTTCCGCGACCGTTACGGAAGCGACAAGCGCCCCGGAGTGCGTCTGCAGGATGCCGACGTGATGATCAACGTGCATATAGCCGGCGACCGCGTGACCCTTTCACTCGATTCGTCGGGCGAGTCGCTCCACAAGCGCGGCTACCGCGTGGCGCAGACCGAAGCTCCTATCAACGAGGTGCTTGCCGCAGGCATCATACTCCGTTCGGGGTGGCGCGGCGACTGTCCGCTGGTCGACCCGATGTGCGGTTCCGGTACATTCCTCGTGGAGGCAGCGCTGATTGCCGCCAATATCAATCCCGGCATATACCGCAAGAGCTTTGCGTTTGAAAACTGGAAGAATTTTGACGCCGAACTGTTTGACTCGCTCTACAACGATGACTCGGGCGAGCGCGAGTTCAACTACAAGATATATGGCGCCGACATATCGCCCAAGGCTGTCGACATAGCCTCGCGCAATATCAAGAGCGCCGGCGTGGCCCGCTATATCGACCTGCAGGTCAAGCCGCTGTCGCAGTGGATTTCGGCTCCCGCCGACGGCGTGCTCATCACTAATCCTCCTTACGGCGAGCGTATCTCGGCCGACGATATGGAGGGGTTGTACGAGATGCTCGGCAACAAGCTCAAGAATGTGTTCAAGGGCTATCACGCCTGGATTATCGGCTATCGCAAAGAGTATTTCGACATGATACACCTTTCGCCGTCGGTTAAAATTCCGATACTCAACGGCGCTCTCGAATGCGAGTTGCGCGAGTACGAGATATTCGACGGTGACTACAAGTCGTTCCGCAAGTCGGGCGGCAAGATACATCACGGAGAGTCGCAGCCCCGCGGACGCGAGAAAGGTGACCGCGACGAGCGCCGCTCCATGCGCAAATTCAAGGATGACCGCCGTCGCAGCGCCGCCAACGACGAGGGTGACGAGGCACGCTACGGTTCGCCCCGCAACAAACTCGAGGAACGCTATTCGTCGCGTGGCGGAGGATTCAACCGCCGCGACAAGTACGGACGTGACAAGGAGCGCCGTGACGACCGCCGCGATAAATTCTCACGCGACAGCCGCAGCGACAAATATGGACGCGACGAGCGCCGCGGACGCGATTCGTTCGGCTCACGCGGCAGTTTCGCACAGCGAGGCGAGGCACCCGCAGAGAGCGAGAACCCGCTGGCAGTGCGCCGCAACGAGGCCGCCCTCAAGAGCATAACCGGCCGTCAGCCCTCGCTTGCAAAGCCCGGCGTGAAAATGCGCCCGCGCAACAACAGCAAGTAGCCGAAGCCCCCGGAGACCTCCGAGCACTCCGAGTACTCAGAGACCTCCGAGCACTCCGATAAAGCAAGGTCTGACCGGTCCGACCGGTCGGACATGTCGGACATGTCGGACTTCTCCGACGGCTCCGGCTTCTTTGACCCCAACCTCCTCTCCCAATCAATTCAAAACTCAAAAAATTACAAAATTCAAAATTATATGAATATCCTTCTTCTTGGCTCAGGTGGCCGTGAATCGGCTTTGGCATGGAAAATGTCGCAAAGCCCTCTCGTTGACAATCTGTACATAGCCCCCGGCAATGGCGGCACGGCGCAATACGGTACCAACGTAGCGCTTTCTCCGCTCGATTTTGACGGCATAGCGCGTTTTGTGGCTGACAATGCCATCGACATGATTGTGCCGGGCAACGAAGACCCGCTTGTGGCCGGTATCTATGACCGCTTCGCCGACACAGTGCTTGTTGCCGGCCCGTCGAAAGCAGGCGCAGCCCTCGAGGGAAGCAAGGATTTCGCAAAGGCCTTCATGTCGCGTCACGGCATACCCACAGCCCGTTATCAGAGCTTCACGGCCGAGACCATCGAGGACGGCTACCGTTTTCTTGAGTCGCTGAAAGCGCCATACGTGCTCAAGGCCGACGGCCTTGCAGCAGGCAAGGGCGTGCTCATCATCGACTCGCTCGACGAAGCCAAGAAAGCACTCGCCGAAATGCTCGACGGCATGTTCGGCAAGTCGTCGGCAACGGTTGTCATCGAGGAATTCCTTTCGGGCATAGAGTGCTCGGTATTCGTGCTGACCGACGGCAACGGCGGTTACCGCGTGCTCCCCGTGGCCAAGGACTACAAGCGCATAGGTGAGGGTGACACCGGCCTCAATACCGGCGGCATGGGTGCCGTAAGCCCCGTGGTGTTCGCCGACGAGGAGTTCATGAGCAAAGTCGACAGCCGCATCATACGTCCTACAATCGACGGACTTAAGAAAGAGGGTATCACTTACCGCGGATTCATATTCCTCGGCCTCATCAACGTAGAGGGTGAACCGATGGTAATCGAGTACAACGTGCGCATGGGCGACCCGGAGACCGAGGCCGTCATGCTCCGTATCGACTCCGATCTCGTGGAGCTGCTTAAGGCTGCAGCCGAAGGAAATCTCGGCAACCTGCCCCTTGACATCAATCCCCGCGCCTCGGTGACGGTGATGCTCGTGTCGGGCGGTTATCCCGGCAGCTATCCCAAGGGAAAGGCAATCACAATCGACGGCACGGTCGACGAAAGCATACTGTTCCATGCCGGCACCAAGGTTGACGACAACGGCAGCCTTGTCACTTCGGGAGGCCGCGTCATATCAGTCAGCTCGATGGCCGACACTGTGGCCGAGGCTCTCGACAAAAGCTACCGCTCGGCTGCGAAGGTGAATTTCGAGGGGAAGAACCTGCGCCGCGACATCGGCCGTGACCTCCTCCGCCTCGAGTCGGAAAAATAAGTTCAGGCATGGACAGGCTCAACCGTTACTTCCATTCGCGCAACTGCACCACGCTGATATTTATCATCGCGGCAGTGATGACGTATGCGGCATTCCGTTCGGGCCATGTCGATGAAATCACAGGTAGCAGGGGCACTGTGTTCCCGTCGCCCAACCGCTGGCTTCCGCATGGCGGGCCGTCGTTGGTCATAAGTCTGGTGCTGACGGCACTGACGGCCATATCGTTCATCGGGCTCAACAAAGTGTTCAACTTCATGCGGGTGCCGTCGGCCCTTACCTCGTCGCTCTACATCGTGATGCTGACGTCACTGCCTGTGACGGCGGGGCAGTTTTACGGCGGGTCGCTGATGTGCGTGCTTATGCTCGGTATCACTGCGACGATGTTCAGCTGCTACGGCGATGTGTCGGCTACCAGAAGGGTATTCCTCATATTCTTCATGCTGTCGCTGGCGTCGCTTGTGCAATATGCGTTCATGTTCTATATCCCCGTGGCGATACTCGGGCTGGTGCAGATGAGGATACTTAATTTCCGGTCGGTGCTCGCCATTGTCATCGGCATAATATGTCCCGTGTGGATACTTTATGGCTTCGGAGTAATGGAACTGTCTGATATAGGGTGGCCGCAGTTTGAGAGCGTGTTCTCGCGACTTAGCATGCCGGATATGATTACGGTATTCGTGGCCGTAGGCATAACGATGATACTCGGATTCGCCGCCATGTGTGCCAATCTGATGAAGATACTCAGCTACAATGCCAAATTCCGCGCCTATAACGGCTTTCTGACGCTGCTGCTTATTTCGACCATGCTGTTCATGATTGTCGATTATGCCAATCTGTCGGTGTATTTCCCGTTGTTGTGTCTGACAGGAGCCTATCAGGTGGCGCATTATTTCTCGATACGCCGTCCGCGCGGCGCAGTGTGGGTGCTGATCGGGATAATTGCGGTGTATGTCGCGCTCTATTCGGCGTGCTACTATGTGTAAGACCGGCGGGTGTTGCAAAGTTAAAACTTGAAGGTGTTGCAAAACTTACATAATATTGTAAATATGACCCGTCATGATGTAGGGCTGCACCCCGGTGCAGCCGCCAAGCAACTGATAATCAACTTTTGTTATCGGCTGCTCCGGGGAGCAGCCCTACATCATGTAACCGTCAATATTAGTTCTGCAACATCCTCTTTAAAATTCGAATTCTGCAACATCCTCCAGAAGTGCCCCGATGTCTAATCTTTTGGAGTGTCCGGTCTGTTAATATAATATGTTGTAATGCAGCTATTATGAAACCGAAACTGATAATTGAGAGTCATGTGCCATGCGTGCCCGATGAGCTTGCAGGCTATTTTGATATAGAACGTCTTGCACCCGGTGAGTTCACGCCCGCGGCAGTGGCCGGTGCCGATGCCATGATTGTGCGTACGCGCACGCGGTGTGATGCTTCCCTTTTAGGCGACAGCAACGTGCGCTTCATAGCTACGGCGACCATAGGGACCGACCATATCGACCTGCCCTGGTGCGCCTCACGCGGCATAACCGTCGCTTCGGCGCCAGGATGCAATGCTCCTGCCGTGGCGCAATATGTATATGCGTCGCTGCTGAAACTGTTTCCCGAAGGTCTCGAAGGGAAGACGATAGGAGTGGTAGGCGTAGGGCATGTGGGGAGTATCGTGGCCGACTGGGGTGAGAAACTCGGCATGCGTGTGTTGAAGTGCGACCCGCCACGTGCCGAACGCGAGCCTGATTTTGACGGCGTTACGCTTGACGAACTTCTGCCGCAGGCCGATGTGGTGACATTTCATGTGCCTTTGACGAAAGAGGGGCGGCATGCCACCTATCACCTTGCCGACAGTGCGCTGTTCGGGCGCATGCGCCGCGATGCGGTGATAATGAATTCGGCGAGAGGCCCCGTGGTAAATAATGATGACCTTGTCGCCGCACTTGAGGCGGGAACAATCGGGCATGCCGTGATTGACTGCTGGGAGAACGAGCCTGAGGTGTCGCAACGGCTGCTTCAGCTCGTCGACATTGCCACGCCTCATATCGCGGGCTATTCGCTCAACGGCAAGATACGCGCCACGACTATGGCTGTAAATGCGTTATGCGATTATTTCGGGATAGACTACCGCATGACTCCCGACATCCCTGCGGGAGCGGTGGAGAATGTCACCGCCGATGCAGTGGCGAGGTCGTATGACCCGCTTGAGGATACGGTAATATTGCGGCAGAAGGGGGGTACGGCGGAATTCGGAGCGCATTTCGAGCGCCTGCGCAACACTTATCCCCTCCGACCCGAAGTGACCGAGGGATAATGTCATACAGCGGGGTTGATGGCGTCAAATACGCCTTGAATGCTGCGTGAATACTCCATCAGGCGCGGACTTATGGTGCAGTGGCCTCCGGGGGTGCGCCTGAGATAATCCTGCAATGATTTTTCGGCGCGGTAGAAATTTTCCAACGGAAGGATTTCCACTGCGAACGGTGCGTCGTATGAGTCCTCAAGCGCGCTTACGACGTTGAACACCGTATGGGCGTCGTCCATGTCGGTGTAGTAGATGCCGCTGCGGTACTGCGGGCCGACATCGTTGCCCTGACGGTTGACCGACGTGGGGTTGATGGAGAGCATGAACAGCTGTACAAGACTCTCAAGGGTGATGCGTGTGGGGTCATACTCCACTTTGACGCATTCCGCCGCACCCGTTTTTCCCTGACATACATCCCGGTAGCGCGGAGACGGTACAAGAGAATTGGCATAGCCGATGCGCGTCGACACCACGCCGCTAAAGTTGCGTATATATTGTTGTGTGCCCCAGAAGGAGCCTCCGGCAAAGTATATGGTCTTGACAGTTTTCATAATAGCGTTTTTTTACAGATTGATGCCGGCGGTGCCTTACCCGGGAAGGTCGCGGCTAATGGTTTTACGCTCTTTTTAACATTCAGGGCGTGAAAAAAGTTTGTAAAAAAACGTCAACGCGGGGCTATTTGTCGGCTGAGTCGTCGGGGGTGTACCTGAGCTGAGGCAGCGACCAGTTGTAGCGCAGGGCGCACGTGCGCAGTATGATGATGGTGGCGGCGCACAGCAGTTGCGATGTCATGTCGCTCCATCCGAGCATGTTGCTTCCCCAGTAGGCGAATCCACCGGCGAGGCAGGCAGTGGCATAAATGTCCTTGCGGAAAAACAGGGGCTCGACGTTGATGAGGATGTCGCGTACGATGCCGCCGAACGAGCCGGTGATTACACCCATCACCATCGCCACCCACATGGGGTAGTCTGTCGCTATGGTTTTCTGTATGCCTATTACCACGAACAGCGCCAGACCCACCGTATCGAAGATAAACAGCATGCGGTTCATGCTGATGAGCATGCGGCGGAACATGATGACAATCACCAGGGCCAGCCCCGTGATGGCGAGGTAAATCCATGTCTGCATCCAGAACACCGGTATGTCGAGGAGCAGGTCGCGCAACGTTCCGCCACCGATTGCCGTGACAAGGCCGATGGTGTAGGCTCCGAACAGGTCGAAATTCTTGTATGCGGCAAGCCTTATACCGCTTATAGCGAAAGCGAAGGTGCCGATGGCTTCGATTATGAAGAGGAAAGTGGATTCCATGTAGTATTTTTTGTGTTGTCACTGTTCGCCCGCGTTCCTGCTGAAATAGCGGCAGAGGTCGGTGATGGGGCAGTTGAGGCAGTCGGGACGCCGGGCCTTGCACACGTAGCGTCCGTGGAGTATGAGCCAGTGGTGGGCGCGGGGTATGTCGGCCTCGGGAATATATTTTACGAGGGTACGTTCGGTCTGGAGTGGATTTTTGGAGTTGGTTGTCAGTCCGATACGCTCGCTGACGCGGAACACGTGGGTATCTACGGCCATCGCGGCGCGGTTGAACACCACGGCGAGCATCACGTTGGCGGTTTTGCGTCCTACGCCGGGCAATTCCATGAGCGAGTCGATGTCGGAAGGCATCTCGCCGCCGAAACGCTCTACGAGGGTGCGCGCGGCTCCGACGAGCGATTTGGCTTTGTTGTTGGGGTAGGATACGGATCTGATGAACGGAAACACGTCGTCGGGCGTGACGGCGGCCATCGATTCAGGCGTGGGAAATGCCTCGAAGAGCGGAGGCGTGACCATGTTGACGCGCTTGTCGGTGCACTGGGCCGACAGTATCACGGCCAAGAGCAGATGGAACGGTGTGTCGTAGTGCAGCTCCGTTTCAGGCGATGGCATTGCGGTGGCAAAGCGCTCAAGGACCGCGGCATAACGTTGTTTTATTGTCATCGGAGTAATTTTTCGGTACAGTTAAAAGCTAACGCGCAGAGTAAAAATCCGCCTATGACGGTGACTGCCATGTATAGGACGGCTTCAAGTGTGCGTCCGTTCCTGATGAGGTCGAAGCTGTCCCACGCGAACGTGGAGTAGGTGGTGAAGCCTCCGAGCACTCCCGCGATGAGCCACTGGTTGAGGATGACGGATGAACCGTAGCGGCCTGCTATGGCCCACGCTGCGCCAATAAGTGCGCTTCCGGTGAGATTTACGGCTACTATGACCCACTGGCGGTAGGAGCCGCTCAGGCAGTATTGCAGCAGAAAACGGAATATGGCTCCGATGGCACCTCCGGCGCCAACACTCAGCAATTGTAACCAGCCCGGCATGGTCGAATGGGATTGAGGTCAGATGATGTCGGACCTGTCGGACGGGTCTGACAGGTCCGGCAGGTCTGACTTTCCTTATTGTTATGCGTCAATGAATTCGTCGAGGAAACGGACATCGTTTTCCGAGAACATACGCAGGTCTTTCACCCTGTATTTCAGGTTGGTGATGCGCTCTATGCCCATGCCGAGAGCGAATCCGGAGTATACTTTGGAGTCTATGCCGCAGGCTTCGAGCACGTTGGGGTCGACCATGCCGCATCCGAGTATCTCCACCCATCCGGTGCCTTTGCAGAATGAGCATCCCTTGCCTCCGCAGAGGTCGCAGGATATATCCATTTCGGCCGAAGGCTCGGTGAACGGGAAGTAGCTCGGGCGCAGACGTATTTTGGTGTCGGGTCCGAACATCTCGCGGGCGAAGTAGAGAAGTGTCTGGCGCAGGTCGGCGAACGATACGTTCTTGTCGATGTAGAGCGCCTCGACCTGATGGAAGAAGCAGTGGGCGCGCGCCGAGATGGCTTCGTTGCGGTATACGCGGCCGGGGCATATGATACGTACCGGGGGCTGCGTCTTCTCCATCACGCGGGTCTGTACTGACGATGTGTGGGTGCGGAGCAGCACGTCGGGGTTGCGCTGTATGAAGAATGTGTCCTGCATGTCGCGCGCGGGATGGTCGGCGGCGAAGTTGAGCGATTCGAACACATGCCAGTCGTCCTCGATTTCGGGACCTTCGGCCACGGTGAAGCCCAGACGGCGGAAGATGGCGATGATTTCCTCACGCACCAGCGAAAGGGGGTGGCGTGTGCCGAGGCGCAACGGCGCGGGGGTGCGGGTCAGGTCGATGCCTTCAAGGCCGGTATCGGCCGAGGCGAGGGCGTCGCGCAACGCGTTGATGCGCTCCGTGGCAAAGTTTTTCAATTCGTTGAGTGCCTGTCCGATGGCTTTCTTCCGGTCGGCGGGCACGGTGCGGAAATCATTGAAAAGCAGTGAAACCTCACCTTTCTTGCTCAGATACTTGACGCGGAGGGCCTCCACTTCGGCATCGCTGGCGGCTGTAAGTCCTTCTATCGTTGACTTGAGTGCATTTATCTTATCAATCATCAGTAATTGGGTTTTAACTTTTCCGGAAAAAACGGCATGAAGACATATATGCTTCATGGCGTCGTATTAAGATGTGCAAAGTTACGAAATTTCCATATTATTTGCTATCTTTGTAAAAAAATTTCACGTTTCGTTTACCGCAAGCAATTTTCCAAGGGTATGCTTACACGATTATATTACTTGCTCATAGTGCTTATGCTGGGGGTGACGGCGGCCAACGCGCAAGTCACCAAGAAATACCGTTTCGTCAACGGACAGTGGGTCGAGGAGACAGTCGCCGCCGAGCCGGCCGATACAGTTGCCGCCGACACCGCCGGCGACGAGGAATGGGTGGACTATTTCGACATCAACGGAGAGAAAGCCGAAGAGAAGGAATTCGAGATAGACACCACGCTCGACGTGCACAACCGCATGCTTCCCACCACGCTGTTCATGCCGATGATTTTTGACACTTACGACGTGATGCTCACCGCCGACTCCACCGCAATCGAAGGGAGGGAGACGCCCGCACCCGGTCCCCTCGACTGGGTCAACGACCGCAATGACGCCATACTGCGCTACCGGAAGCTGCGCCAGCGCTATATGATTGACAATGCGCAGCATGTGAGATACAACATCAACACACTTCCCGAAGCACCCAAGCGTTTCCGCGCCTTCGTCGACCCAACCACCGCCCATATCACCGTCGAGGAGATTTCTGTTGACAAATCCGAGGTCAAGGGCGCAGTCGATGCCGTCGAGGTGAAGAAGATGCATTGGCTGCAGCAGTTCGACGGCATGATACAGTTCTCGCAGGCCTACAATTCGCCCAACTGGTATCAGGGCGGCAACAACAATCTGAACACGATAATACATGGGATATACAATGCGCGTCTTAACCAGACATTCCACCCCAACCTGCTCTTTGAGAATACAATACAATACAAACTCGGCCTGAACAGCGCGCCCGACGACTCGCTGCGCAACTACAGCATCTCGGAGGATAATTTCCAGATCAACTCGAAATTCGGCGTGAAGGCCGCCAGACGGTGGTACTACTCGGCCACGATGCAGTTCAAGACCCAGTTGCTCAACAACTACCGCAAGAACACCAACGACCTATCGGCAGCGTTTCTCTCGCCCGGCGAGTTCAATCTCGGTCTCGGTATGACGTATGAGTACTCCACCCCTTCGGGCAATTTCAAGACCAACGCGTCAATAGCGCCGCTCTCCTACAACCTGAAGATATGTACCAACGACAAAATCGACGAACGCCAGTTCGGAATCGAGGAGGGGCATACGTCGGTAAGCCAGTACGGTAGCAATATCGACTGCCGCCTCGAATGGAAACTTGCCTACAATATCAGTTTCAACTCGCGGCTCACGGCCTTCACCAACTATGAGTATCTGCAGGGCGACTGGGAGAATACGCTGTCGTTCAGCATCAACCGCTTCCTGTCGACCCAGATATATGTGCACCTTCGCTACGACTCCACTACGGGCCGGTACGAGGACTCAAAATGGCATAAATGGCAGTTGCGCGAGGTGTTTAGTTTTGGTTTCTCCTACAGGCTCGGACGTCTGTAATCCTCGACGATATGCGTATGCATGCAAAACTCTCTCTCATTATCGTGCTTTCAGCTGTATTAATGCGCCCGTGCGTGGCGCATGCCGCACCCGACGAGCTTGAGCAATATCTTGCCGGAGTGTCGGGGTGCGTCGTGAATATGAATGTCACCGACGCCGATGCGTATTTCGATGGCAAAGCCATGATGCCGATAGAGGGGGTATGGCGTATGTCGGGCAGCGAGGGGCTTTTTGCCGTCATCGCCGACCCCGGCACGATATTTTTCAAGCTGATAGTGGTGGACAGTCCCGACCGCAATATTCTGCCCGGTACCGTGATGGGTGCATGTACCGCCGCAGGGCGTGCCGACTGCTATGATGCCCGAATATATACTTCGGGCGATACCGGCATACTGTCGAAGCCGAAACGCTTTACCGTCACTCTTGCCGACGACGGACGCCTGATAATGGTGCCCGTTACCAATAAACTGAAAGTAAATCTGTGGCGCTTCCTCCCTTATATGTTCAGGATGACGGTGACGCGTGTCAACAATCGTCCCGACAATCTTGACGGGGCGGTCAGGGTGTTCCCTTACGCCGCAGCACCACTTTTAACTCCCCGCTACTTATGAGACTTGCAGCAGCCATATTCCTGACAGCATGCGTGGCGGCGGTGTCGGCCGGCGATGCGCATGCGCGCCGGCAGCGTACCACGCGCGGCAATGTCAGCGGGCGCGTCGTGCGGGCACAACAGACAGCCGCTGTGGCCGACTCGGCGATAATACCCGACAGCGCCGCCGTACTGCTCTTCGGATACGACAAACCGTTGCGAAGCCGGCGCGAGACGGTGTTTGTGACCAACCGCACGGATTTCGACATCAATGCCGTGTCGGTCACTACGCAATATCTTGACAGCAAGGGACGTCAGTTCCATGAGACGACACGCCGCATCCGCGCCGACATTCCGGCCGGGAGCACACGCAAACTCGACTGGCCGTCGTGGGATACCCAGCAGTCGTTTTATTACGTCGGGTCGAAGCGTTCGCGGGTGTCGGGCACTCCGTATCAGGTGCGCCAGTCGGTCGATACCATTTTCGTGAGCCGCACGATTGAAAGTACGCATTGATTTTTACATATAAATAAAATTAGGATAATATGCAGATAAAAACACCGGTCGAGATTACTGATGCCGCTATTGCGGCGGGTAACGCCAAAGTGGCGCGTACGTTGCGTCAGCCCGTATCACTCCTTGTGTCGGCCATGCTTGCCGGCGCTTTCATTGCCATAGGCGGCATACTGTCGCTGATAGTGGGATTCGGTTTTCCGGAACTGACGGGAGGCAATCCGTCGCTGCAACGTCTGCTGAGCGGCATGATGTTCCCTATCGGTCTGATACTCGTGGTGGTGCTCGGCGCGGAGCTTTTCACCGGCAACAATGCCATGCTCATACCGGGCTACATGAAGCGCGACTACACGCTGTCGGCCGTGATACGCAACTGGTCGATAGTATATATAGGCAATCTCATCGGCGCGGTGGCGTTCACATGGCTGCTGGTATATTTCGCCGGACTGACGGCGGGGGAACCTTACCACAGCTCGATAATAGGCATAGGGTTAGCGAAGACATCGATGACGTGGCCGGTGGTGCTCGTCAAGGGCATCGGTGCCAACTGGTTCGTGTGTCTCGGGGTGTGGCTGGCGCTGTCGGGGCATACGTTTTTTGAAAAGGCGCTCGGCTGCTGGCTGCCCGTAATGGCGTTTGTGGTGCTCGGTTACGAGCATTCTATCGCCAACATGTTCTATCTGCCGCTCGCCATGCTCGAGGGTGCCCCGTTGAGCATCGACACCTGCCTGACCAACAATATCCTCCCCGCCACGATAGGCAACATCATAGGCGGCGCGCTGTTTGTAGGCTGCCTGCACACCTACCTCCACCACCGCACCGGCAGGTAATCAAAGTCGCAGCAGATTGTAGGGACGCGATTCAATGCTGTTAACTTAAGGATAAAGGCGCCCGTCAGGTCGCCGATTTAGCAGTAACCGGGTACATCGGAGCATAGCGGAGATGTGCCCGGAAAAGATGCAGTGACTCCGGAGGCGCCCGAAGGCCGCCGATTTAATTATAACTCCTTGTCTGCCACCGAGACGGATGTGATGTAAATTTCGGCGGCCTTCGGGCGCCGTCACCGTGTATCGGACTACCGGGCACACCTTCGCTATGCTCCGATGTACCCGGTTACTGCTAAATCGGTATCCTGTCGGATACCAGCCGATATTAACGTCTTAAGTAAACAGCATTGGGACGCGATTCATCGCGTCCGCGTCAAGTGTATGATATTTACTATGCTACACCATTCGGGCGCGGACGCGATGAATCGCGTCCCTACAACCTGGTGATTGCCTTGGTGTGAAAATTTTTTGTGACTTTGTTACAAACGCCATCGCGGTGCGTATTATAGACGAAAGCAATGAAAGAAGAACTCCTGACATCGGTATTTATGCGTATCAAAGGGCGCCTGCAGATGACCGCCCGACGCATTGTAAGCGACGAGGCTGTCGACGATGCCCTGCAAGATGCGTTCGTGCGTCTGTGGAGCCGGCGTTCCGACTTCGATTCGGCCAATGCCGTGGAGGGAGTGGCGGTCACTACCGTGCGCAATATCTGTATCGACACGTTACGACGTGATGCGGTGCGCAGGCATGACGATATCGACGACAATCCCTCGGCTGCCGCTGTCACCGACGACTACGGCGACGACAGGCAGGAACGGAGGGAGCTATACGGCGAGGTCACCGAACTGATTGACAAGGAGCTTTCCGAACGTGACCGCCGCATCCTCTACCTTCGAGACCGCGACGGCTGGGAGATGGACGACATTGCCCTCGAAATGGGCATCTCCGAAGCCAACGTACGCGTAATTCTTTCGCGCTCCCGCAAAATAATACGTCAAATCTACCTGAAAAGAAAACAATGATTATGAAGAATGAAAGACATATAAACGAACATGACGAGCTGCTCGGTCTCATCAACCGCTATTTCGACGGGGAGACCTCGGTCGAGGAGGAGCGACGTCTGCGCGGGCTTCTTGCCGTTTCGCCCTCGCACGACAGTCCGGTCGAAGAGGCTCGTGCCGTGATGGGTGTTTTTGCCTGCGCAAGGTCGGTGGCCGCTCCCCCCGTGAGGCAGAATGCGGGTAAACGCCGCCGTTTGCTTCGCCCGTCGCAATGGGTGGCTGTCTCGGCTGCGGCGTCGGTGGCTATCATTATCGCTGCCGTCGTGTCGCTGACACATTTCGAGAAGATGCTGTCGGGCGATATGCTCGCCAACGCTTCCCGCTCGGGAGTGCTCGCCGGCAAACATGACTCTATCGCACAGCTGATGCAGGGGGAGAAGGGGGCAGTCATTGCCGGAAACCGTTCGGTGGCTATGTCGGGCGGAGGTATCAACCGTCCTGAAAACCCTGACGACGTTGCCGCTTTGATAAGCAGCGAGATGGGATGCATGGCCGAAGCGCAGCGCACGGTGTATGAATCGATTACCGATGATTTCGTGTCATTGCGTGACATAGTGAAATAGGCGGACTGTAACTATATAAGTAATAAAACAATAATAAAATAATCGTATGAAAGGTATCATCACTCTATTAATGCTCTGGGCCATCGGTACGTCGGCAGCGCTCGCGCAGGACCGTCTCAACATCGGGGCGCTCTTCGACGGCCGGTACCACGATGAGCCACGGGCGAGCGAGACACAGATTTCGGGCGACAAGCTCGAACGGTATGCCCTGTCGCTCTACCGTTCGCTTACCCTTACTGACTATCCGGAAGCCGCGGATGACATCGAGCCCCTTGTCACACGTGACGCGGCGAAAGCCGTCGACCGCGAGGTGTCGTACCGCGACGGCGGTCTGTACTACGGTTTCTATCAGCTGAAGCCTTCGGGGATGAAACAGCGCTATCTGTTCTATCTCAACCAGAACCGCAACGGGGGCAACAAGATTATCCTTATCTATCTCGAGGGGATGGCTTCGCGCGACAAAATCAAGGAGATGCTCAAATGACGCGCCGCTCACGACCGCCGCAATTCTTATCAGTAACTTACCAATCAAAGTTTAGATTTATATGAAAACCGTAAAAATCGCAATAACAGCAGTAGCAGGCGTAATGGCGGCATGCATTCCGGCCAACGCCGACACACTGCCGGCCGACACACTCGCTGTAGTAAATGACGCCCATACAGTAGTGGTGACAAAATCTCCCACCTCCAATGTCATTACCGTAATAGGGCAGGGCGATGACGAATCGTTCTATTATTCATACTCTTCCGAGAGGGAGGATTCACTGGCCGATACTGTCAGCAAGGACGAGTGGGGACTGTCATTGCCGTTCCTGCGCGAGTATCAGCGCAAAAAGAGCGAAGTCACCTGGGCTGCGCATACACAGTTAGGTATCTGTATGCCGGTCGACGGTCCGCGCGGTCTCGACCAGTCAATCGATATTGCAATGGGCAAGATAGTGGGCCTGAACTATACTCCGTGGAGCAAGGGACCGACATTCTCGTTCGGCGCAGGTATATTCGCCCAGAAGTTCGCGCTTCACGGCGGCCAAATGTTCGGACGCGACGGCAAGTCGCTCGTCATGGTCGATTTGCCCGAGGGCGCGAGGGACGCGCATGTGCGTCTGTTCAACTTCGGCTTCGAAATGCCCTTCACCGTCACGCAGGATATGTATAAAGGATTCAGCCTGTCGGCCGGCATAGTCATGAAGTTCAACACCTACACTACGGCATCCAACAAATATACCATCGACAACCGTTCGTATGAGCAGTCGTTCAAGGGTCTGCAGCAGCGGATACTGACCTACGACATATTCGCGGGCATCGGGTGGGAGGATTTCGGCCTGTATTGCCGGTATTCGCCCGTGGCGATGTTCAAGAGCGGCAACGGCCCGCAGTTTGACGTCATATCATTTGGTATAAACTTAGGCTTCTAATCAATAATATCACGATACATTATGAAAGAATATATACTGGCTGCAACAATCGCCCTTATGTCGGCATGCGGCATATCAGCGGCGACAATCGTCGACGATGACATAACGACCCAGCCGGTCGATACCGTGCTGTGCGTGAAAAACGCCAACTGCGTGGTAATTACCGAAAATCCCGGCGGTGTCAGTGTCGATGTCAAAGGAATAGAGAGTGACAGTACTTTTCAGACCTCCTACAGTCTTCCTTACGAGGCCAATTCCGTAATCAAATCGCGCCAGAGCTTCGCAATGCCGTTGGGCCTGAAAGTCAATCGGTGCAATGATATGATCGGTGCCGTCCAGGGGCTTCATTTCGGATTCACGGGAGCTGTCGACGCTCCGGCTGCGATGAACACTCAGATGGGCAAATCGTTTGAAATCGGTATCGACAACCTCCTTTTCTACGCCCACCGTTTCGGGCCGTCCAACCGTAATGTAGTGCAGGTGGGCATGGGTATCAACTGGCGCAATTACCGCATGACGGGCGAGAACCGTTTTGACCTTGTCGACGGGACCACGGTCATCACCGGTTATCCGGAAGATACTGAAGGCAAATTCTCGCGTATCAAGGTGTTTTCGCTCACATTCCCGATTTCGTATACCTATTATTCCCCTGTCAAGGCATTGGGCAACTCGCACCTCGGGTTCAAACTCGCGGCGATACTCAACTGGAACTCGCATGCCTCGATGCTCACGCAATATGAACTTGCCGACGGCAGCAAGGTCAAGGAGAACTACGACCGCATAGGACAGCGCAAATTCAGCGTCGATGTGATGCTCGGCGTGCAGGTGGCGCCCGCAATGGGTCTCTACTTCAAATACTCCCCTTACGACCTTTTCAAATCCGAAACCGGCTCCCCGAAGTTCCAAACCATCTCGACAGGCATTACCATCGGCTTCTGACATCAGTGCAAGCCGACAGTGGGGCGGGGACGTCTCGTCCCCGTGGTAACTTCTTGAAATGAAGAATAATACCACGGGGGCGAGACGCCTCCGCCCCTCTCTGCTCAGCTTGAGTAAACACGCGCAAAACTGATGCTATCGGCTGCATTATGTAGGGCTGCTCCCCGGAGCAGCCGGTAGCGAAAGTTGATTATCAGCTACCCGGCGGCTGCACCGGGGTGCAGCCCTACAAGATGGCGTATCATTAAATTACGTAAACTATTTGTTCTTACGTTTTACAGTATGCTTGAATTTTAGAACTGCAAAATTGAGCTCGATTGTTGTTTCGGTATCGCTGACTTTCATATCGTCATCAAGAATGTCAGCAATAATTTCACCACTGCGTTGCATCAATGATTTCTGTTTGAAATCATCATGAGTGTTGGCAATTTCTGCAACAGTATGGGAGAGTTCGCGTATCTTTGCAAATGTTTCAACAATAGCTATGGTTGTCTGTGTGGCGCGTTTTGATTTCAGGATAGTAGCAAGCATGTACAATCCTTTCTCAGTAAAGGCTTTCGGAAGTTTTGGAGAGTATTTTATTTTAGGGTTATCAAAAATTTTGATAACCTCTTCTTTTTCTTCCTTCGTTAATTCGACTATATATCCTTTGGGGAATTTGTCCGGATTATTCTTGATTGCCTGATTTATTTCTCGAGTCTCGACTCCATAAAGTTCTGCGACTTTGCTGTCAAGTATTACGTTTTGATTTCGTATGGATATTACAGAATCTTCGACCTGTGAAAAACTTACTACATCCTTCATTCCTTATTTATCTCTTTTTTTGATGTCGCGTACTGCTTTCTGATTGGTAAGTTCGTGAAATGAAAAGTGTTGCAAAGCTTTAAGTCCTAAAAAAGTATAAACTCAAGTTTTGCAACACTTTTTTATTCAATGGTCATGCCTTATCGTTTATTTGTCTTTGCGTTTTTCGAGTTGGCGTTCGAGAGCTTCCATGGCGTTGTCGACGGCTTCTTCGAAGGTGTCGGCTATTTTGGTTGCCACGATTTCGGGCTGCTGGGGCTCAGTTATTTTTATTATTACTTCCTTGTTCATGGCCGATTCAGGTTTCACTACCTTAAGAGTGACGTCGACGGCGGTAATCGCTTCGTTGCGACGGGCCAGTTTTTCCGCTTTCTTGTTGATAAAAGCTGTCAGACGGTCGGCGATGTCAAAATGGATTGCTTGAATACGAACTTCCATATTATCCTCCTTTTTTTTGTGCGCGCGGGTGCGCAAGTTGATAATTTTGTTTTAATTCACGGTACGATATATGTGTGTATATCTGTGTAGTAGCAAGTGAGGAATGCCCGAGCAACTGCTGCACGGCGTTGAGGTCGGCGCCGTTGTTGAGCATGTCGGTGGCAAAAGTGTGGCGCAACACGTGTGGCGACCTCTTGACAGCGTGTATCTGTTGCGGGTCAAGACTGTCGCTGACAACGGTGTTGACAAGCCGCGGATAGAGCGGCTCGCCGTGGGGGCGTGTCAGAAAACAGGGGGCGCCGGCAATGCCTGCCTCCTCGCGTAGTGTGCGGTAATGCTCAATCATAGTCCTCAGTTCATCCCCAAAAGGAATGACTCTTTCCTTATTACGTTTTCCGAGCACTTTTAGTTCGCAGCGCGCGGTGTCGATATTGCGGTCGAGGAGGCCGATAAGTTCCGAGCGGCGCATGCCTGTGGTGTAGAGCAGGGTGAGGATGAGTCGGTTGCGGCTCTCGATGAGATTGTCGGTATCGTAGGGCGTGTCGAGCAGACTGTTGATTTCCTCGGTGCGTATGAATGCGGGCAATGTCGAGGCGGGGCGCGCAATCTTTATGTCGGTGGCGGGATTGCGGTCGGTGGCTCCCGTGAGCATCAGATAGCGGTAAAGCGACCTCAGTGACTGCACTTTGCGGCGGAGTGTACGCCGTGTGTCGCCATGCTGTGAAAGGAATGCCATCCACTTCCTGACATCGCTGTTGGATACCGTCAGTGGGTCGAAACTGTCAGCGTTGCCGTGGCAGCAGAAATCGGCGAACCGGCGTATGTCGCGTGAATAAGCCGAAACGGTGTGAACCGAATAATTCAGTTCACACCGTAGATATGTCAGATAACGATCTATCAGCATATTGTCGTCCGATTTCAATTTCTGCTGCTTGGCCATAACGGCTGTCGCACGATTGAAACGATACGAATATAGACCATTATTTTCTATTTTCCAAATATTCCATCCGAAAAATATCACCATGCGGAAAAATCGGATTGAATCAGATGGCAATGTCGCAAAGTAATGTTAACGTTATATTTTGTAGGGCTGCACCCCGGTGCAGCCGCCGATAGCTGATGACCAATTTTCGCTATCGGCTGCTCCGGGGAGCAGCCCTACATCATGGGGTTGTCGACATCAGTGTCGCAATGCTTTATTCCGGTGTCAGAGGGTCACTTTGGCGGTGCGGGTGCCTGCTTTGACTATGTAGATGCCTGCGTTGAGACGGAACACGGCTGATTGTGCTGTGAGGCTTTGGATACAGCGTCCGTCGGGGGTGTATACGGCTATCGGGAGCTGTTGGCCGGCAATGACGGTAATGGTGCCGTCGAGGGCGGTTATCTTGATATCGTTGTCGCCGGTGATGCTGTCAACGCCGCTTTGTTTGTCCTTGACCGTGAGGTTGTCGACGTAGATGAAGCGCATGCCGCCGGTGCATTCGCCGAGCAGACCGAGACGTACGTTCTTGCTCTTGTAGGCTGTGAGCGGGGCGGTGACGGGTACCCAATCGTCGGCTGCGTCGTCAACGGTTGCGAGGTCGACCCATTCGCCGTTGTCTTTCTGAAGCTGGAGAGTCAGGATGGTATTGCCGTCGGGGAGGTAGACGTAGGCGCTTGCAACGGGTTCGGCAGCTGTTGAAATGTCGATTTTCGGTCCTGCCCAACGGCTTGACGCTGCGGCGTAGGCTGTCATATCGGCTGCTCCGCCGTCATTGTCCTGGGTTTTGTCGGCGCGTGCGTTCCACGATGTATCATAGCTTTTGCCCGATACGACCTCTTTGGTCCAGGGAGTGGTGGAGGCGGTGGCGTCGGCCCACGATTCGGCGTATGGCAGTGCGTAGGGTGCGCCGGAAAGGATTTCGTTGGAGGCGGTGGCGGGAGCGGTGACATTGTCGGTGTAGGCTGCGGCTACCTTGACGGAGTAGAATGCCTGTGCGCCATCCGAGGGTATCGCGACGGTGGACGATGTGCCTTTGATGCCTGTCTTGAGCACTGTGTCGCCGGTTGCGGCAAGGATGGTGCAGATGACCTTATCGGTGTCGACATATCCGTCGTTGACGCCACGGGCGGGGAGGCTCCAGCTGACGAGTGCTGTTCCGTCGTTGTTGTCGGTGAGCACGACATCGGTCGGTGCGGCGGGTGAGTCTGTGCCGATGAATACCTTCACTTCTGCGGCTTCACCTTCGCCATCGGCGTTGGAGAATTTGGCGGTGTAGGTATAGATGCCCGATTCGGTCATGCTGTCGTCAACTATGTCCTTGGTTTCGCCGGGATTCATGGCGGCTTTCGTGATTACGGTCTCGCCTCTTTGCAGTGTGAGCTGCAGCGGGGGATTGGTGGCTGTGCCTGCGGCGGTGGCCAACGGTGCGGTGACGCTGATGTAGGCTTTAAGTTCGCCTTTGGCTCCGGCCATGACGTCAAAACCGTCGGGGAGGGCGGGTACGGCAGTCGACTTTCCGGCCGAGAGGCTTACGTTGTCGATGGTGAATGTGCCCTGCGATTTGGCGCTTGTGAGATGGAAGCCGATATAATATTTGCCGTCGGCCTTTGGGGTGACGGTTACGGTCTTGGTGATGACTGAGCGGGTGTCGTTGCTGTATGATAAAGGCTCGTCAATGAGCGATACGGCGCTTTCGGCCTCGGGAGCTGATGCGATGACCACGTCGAGCAGGTTGGTGTAGCGGGTGTTGGTGCCGTTGCCGTCGAAAGTGAGCTCGTAACTATAACCGGCCTTGAGGCTGAATGCCGGAGTGAAAAGATAGTCGTCGGCGGCTTTTGTTGTCGACTGGCGGTATTTGACGGATTTTACCGAATAATACCAGGTATTGTTGTCCTTGTTGGCGTCGACCGTGGAGTAGAGGTCGAGAGAGGTAGCGAGGTCGAAATCCTGTGAGTAGGGGGGAGTGACGGCCGAGCCGGTGATGACGGTGTTGGAGGATGCCTCGTCGCCTGTCACGTCGCCGTTGACGGTAGCGACCGTGTAATAGGTGTTGCGGAGATTGTCGTCGGTGACAGCCTCGGTGAAGGTGGTTGCGGCGTGGGCTTCGGCCACGGTGACGCCTTCGGGCATGCGCTTGATGATGTAGCGGAAACCGTCGGCCGATTTCAACCCGTTGTAATGTCCGGTCTCCGGCGCTGTCCATGTCAGGGTGTTGGTGCCGTCGGCATATTTGAGGGTAAGGTCGGTCACGGCGTTCATTTTGTCATAGCCGATATAGGCTGATGCTTCGGCTTCCGGCCCGTTTGCGCCGTCCTTGGTTGCCGTAATGATGATGGTTGCCGGTTGCGATGCGTCAAGCGCCACGGTTTCCGCTACGCGGGCGCCCGCTTCGGCAACACCTGTGCGGGTGACGGTCGTCGTGCCTTTTATCACGGCTGTCCATGTCAGGTTGCCTGTAAGTGCCGAGCCGTCATAGCTTGTCGACGGCATGTCAAATGCTATCTCGACATTGTAGGGGGCCGACGGGGTGAGGGTGATGTTTCTGACGGGCGAGGGAGCGGCGTCGTCATATTCTGTCGGGTCGATTGTGGCGGCCACTATCTCGTCGCCGTTGGGGAAAGCGCTGATGAGGGTGGCTTTGGCGGTAGTGAGGTCGACGGTATAGAGATTGGCTTCTTCCGCCTGTGTGTTGGCGAGCCAGTAGAATGTGCCGCTGACGGGGTCGATTACGGCCGACTGGTCGTAGTACGGGCGTACGCCGGTGTCGCCGATGACGGTCATGGCTCCGGTGGCTTTGTCGACTTTTATGAGGAAACCGCCGTCGGTCGAAGTGGTTGATGAGCTTGCGGTGATGCCCCACAGCTGGCCGTCCTTGTCAAATGCCATGGCTATAAGGGGTGCCTGCATGCTGCCGACAGTGGCTTTTGTGTTGTTGGCGAGATCCCACGTTTTCAGTTTTACGGTCAGGGTCTTGTCGGCTTCGTTGTATTCGTAGCCCGAGGAGTAGACGGTGCCGCTTACGGGATCGACGGCGCTTGATACGGCTGCGTGGCTGTAGGCCGTGGCGAGGTCGTAGCCCATCGATGTGGAACTGAGCTGCTCGCCGGTGGTAAGGTCGTAGACGTAGTAGCGTGCCGAGTTGACAAAGCCGTACTGGATGTCATACTGGAACGTGTAGAGCTTGTTGTCGACTGCCACGCTGCCTCCGTTGGCCGACACGGCGCGGATAGGGGTGAGCATACGGCGCGTAACATCAGGGGTGACTGTATATTCATACAATCCGAAATTCTCGACATTTTTGTCGTTGTCATACATCAGAATGCCCTTGATGCGAAGGTTTTCGAGCGAAGCGGAGCGTGCCGGGCCGGAAGGTGAGCCGGCTGCCGATGCGGCTATGCCCAGAGCAAGAATCGTGATAAATTGCTTCATTAGTGATTGTTTATGAGTAAATAATAAATATATGTATAATTTATGCAAATATAATGAATTATTATAAAAAAAAACTTCACCATGACAAGTATAAATGCCTGTCATGGTGAAGTATGATTGTCACACGGCCTTCCGGCTGCGTGTGTATTGTAATTGTAAAGAAGGGGAAATTATTCCTCTACGGTGCGGAGTTTCTGCACGTAAACAGCCTTCATCATTTTCTTACGGTTGGCTACTGAGGGTTTCTCAAAAGCCTGACGGCTGCGGAGTTCTTTTACGATACCTGTTTTTTCAAATTTACGTTTGAATTTTTTGAGCGCTTTTTCGATGTTCTCGCCTTCTTTTACTTGTACGATAATCATATTGGTGATTTGGTTTTATTGTTGATTTTGATTTATTTACAATTTATTATGCGTTTTGCGGGGCAAAATTAAGCATAGTTTTCGACACGGCAAAACTTTTTCGCCTGATTTTTTGATTATTGCGAAAATATTTTTACCATGACGTGTCGAAACGTCGCAGGTTGGGTTATAGTTATTCAGCTTTTATCTGTCGATATATGCCACCTCCAATCTATGAAATGCTTAATATTGGTATAATAAACGGTTGTTTTATTCAAAATCAGTCGCCTGCCGTTACGAACGTATCCGTCAGCCTGTAGGGGGATGCAATATATTGTATATATTATACGCCATGTTGTAGGGCTGCTCCGGGGAGCAGCCCTACATCATGCAGTCATCAACATCAGTTCTGCAACACCCTCCGCGCCCGAATGGCAAAATACTGTCGCCTGATGCGGACGCGATAAATCGCGTTCCTACAAGTTGATACGTTGTCGTTAGAACTCGGCGTTGCCCGGGGTGCGGGGGAAGGGGATTACGTCGCGGATGTTGGTCATGCCGGTCACGAACAGTACGAGGCGCTCGAAGCCGAGGCCGAAGCCCGAGTGAGGCACGGTGCCGAAGCGGCGGGTGTCGAGATACCACCACATATCCTTCATCGGTATGTTGAGTTCCTCGATGCGCTGCATGAGTTTGTCGTAGTTCTCCTCTCGTTCCGAACCGCCGATGATTTCGCCGATTTTGGGGAAGAGCACGTCCATGGCGCGCACGGTCTTTCCGTCTTCGTTCTGCTTCATGTAGAAGGCCTTGATTTCCTTGGGGTAATCGGTAAGGATTACAGGGCGTTTGAAGTGCTCCTCGACGAGGAAGCGCTCGTGCTCGCTCTGCAGGTCGGCACCCCAGTAGACGGGGAATTCGAATTTTTTGCCCGACTCTTCAAGGATTTTGACACCGTCGGTGTAGCTCAGGCGCACGAAGTCGCTTTTCAACACGCTTTCGAGTCGTGCGATAAGCTCTTTGTCGTACATCTCGTTGAGGAATTCGATGTCGTCGCGGCAGTTGTCGAGCGCATAGCTGATGCAGTATTTGATGAAGTCCTCGGCGAGTTCCATGTTGTCGATGATGTCGTTGAAAGCGACTTCGGGCTCTATCATCCAGAACTCGGCAAGGTGGCGCGGAGTGTTGGAGTTTTCGGCGCGGAATGTGGGGCCGAAAGTGTAGATGGCGCCTAGCGCGGTCGCGCCGAGCTCACCTTCGAGCTGGCCCGATACGGTCAGAGCGGTGGTCTTGCCGAAGAAGTCCTGGGTGTAGTCCACTTTGCCCTCCTCGTTGCGGGGCGGGTTCTCGAGGTCAAGTGTGGTGACCTGGAACATTGCGCCGGCTCCTTCGCAGTCGCTCGCTGTGATGAGCGGAGTGTGGAGGTAGTAGAAGCCTCTCTCCCGGAAGAATTTGTGGATGGCGAAGGCGAGGGCCGAGCGAATGCGCAGCACCGCGCCGAAGGTGTTGGTGCGGGGACGCAGGTGGGCTATCTCGCGCAGGAACTCGAGGGTGTGACCCTTCTTCTGCAGGGGATATTTCTCGGGGTCTGCGCTACCGTAGATTTCGAGCATGTCGGCCTGAATCTCGCATGTCTGGCCTTTGCCCATCGACTCCACGAGCATGCCGGTGACGTGGATTGCCGAACCGGTCGATACGGCTTTGAGCTGCTCTTCGTCAAACTTGGCGAGGTCGAATACTATCTGTATGTTGCGGATAGTCGAGCCGTCGTTGAGGGCGACGAACTGCACGTGTTTGTTGCCGCGGCGGGTGCGCACCCATCCTTTGACACTGACCTCCTTGCCGAGCATGTCGGCGCTGAAGAGGTCAACTATTTTTGTTCTTTTCATTGCAGTTTTACTTTTTTTACTCATTATTCAAACGAACCCATCTTCAGGTAGTTGACTTCCTCCTGGGTGAGATAGCGCCAGCGTCCGCGGGGCAGGTTCTTCTTCGTCAGTCCGGCGAAGTAGACGCGGTCGAGCTTGGTCACGTGGTAGCCGAGCGACTCGAAGATGCGGCGCACGATGCGGTTGCGGCCCGAGTGGATTTCGATGCCGGCCTGGTTGCGGTCGGTCTCGGTGGCGTAGGAGATAGCGTCGGCGTGGATGGGGCCGTCGTCAAGCTCGATACCGTCGGCGATGCGCTGCATGTCGTCCTCCGAGATATCCTTGTCGCACCATACGTGGTAGATTTTCTTCTTGACGTATTTGGGGTGGGTGAGTTTGGAGGCGAGGTCGCCGTCGTTGGTGAGCAGGAGCACGCCGGTGGTGTTGCGGTCAAGACGTCCTACGGGGTAGATGCGTTCGTCGCATGCGCCTTTGACGAGGTCGAGCACGGTGAGACGTCCGTTGGGGTCGTCGCTCGTGGTCACGCAGTCTTTCGGCTTGTTGAGCAGGATGTAGCACTTGTTTTCCAGTGTCACTACCTTTTCGTCGTATTCAACGGTGTCGGAGTGCGAGATTTTGGTGCCGAGCTCGGTCACTACGTTGCCGTTGACCTTTACAAGGCCCTGGGTGATGAACTCGTCGGCTTCGCGGCGCGAGCAGATGCCGGCGTTGGCCATGAACTTGTTCAGGCGTATCTGTTCGTTGGGGTCGGGTATAGGCATTTCATACTCGATGCGTTTGGGGCGCGGCGTGAAGCTCTTGCCCTGGCGCGGCATGTTGCCCTGACGGTTGTTGTATCCACCCTGGCGGTTGTTGTAACCCTGGTTGTTGTATCCGCCCTGACGGTTATTGTTGTTGTATCCGCCCTGGCGATTGTTGTTGTATCCGCCCTGACGGTTATTGTTGTTATAGCCGCCCTGACGGTTGTTGTACCCGCCCTGACGGTTATTGTTGCTGTAACCTCCCTGATGGTTGTTGTTGTAGCCGCCCTGGTTGTTGTTGTAACCGCCCTGACGGTTGTTGTTATTGTTGTAACCGTTGTTCTGGCGGTTGTTGTATCCGCTCTGACGGTTGTTGTTATATACGTTGTTCTGACGGTTGTTGTACCCGCCCTGACGGTTATTGTTGTATCCGCCCTGACGGTTGTAGTTACGTCCCTGATTGTAGTTGTTGTACTGGCGGGGCTGGTATTCCCCCTCCTGACGCTGACGGGGAGTGTACTCCTCGCCTGAAGTCTGGGCTGTGGCGCTGTCGCCTTCGGCGGCTGCTTTGGGCTGCTCGGCGTTGTAGTCGGGGCGCGGGCGATAGTTGTTGTAGCCGTTGTTCCGGTTGTTGTATCCGCCCTGACGGTTGTATCCCTGATTGTATCCACCCTGACGGTTGTTGTATCCGCCCTGGCGGTGCTGGTAGGGACGCTGCTGCCCTTCACGTTCGCCTCCCTGGTTGTCCTGGTAGTTACCCGGTGTATAATCTACCTTCTCGAAGTGAGGATTTTCCCCTGTGGAGCTTTCAAGCATCCCTTTGTTTTCGCCGATACGCGGACGGCGCGGTCTTTTCTCATTGGTGTCCATAACACTGTTTTGCTTTTTGTTTTAAAATGGTTTTTTATGCCTCGCGGCAATCTTGAAAGTTAGGAGTCTGACGTTTCAGATGGTATTGGTTTTAAATTCCTTCAGACACGTAAATTGTTGTTCCTTTTGTTTTTGATTTTATGTTTTTATATGATTTGATTAAACGGATTTATATGTCGGTATAGTGCGAGAGATGTACAAACAGATGTCAGATTAACAAATACGGTGCCCCGCCGGTTCATCTTGCCCGGCGGGTGCCCGGATCAATATCCCACGTAGGTCGAGGGGGAGAGACGGTGGAGTTCGGCCTTCACCTCGTCGCTGACATTAAGCGTCTCGATAAACGCCGCGATGCTTTCTGCAGTGACGGTGGAGTTGACGCGGGTAAGCTCCTTGAGAGTCTCGTAGGGCTTGGGATAACCTTCGCGGCGGAGTATGGTCTGAATGCCTTCGGCCACCACATTCCACATGGCGGAGAGATCCTTGTCGATGGCCTCGCGGTTGAGTATGAGTTTGTTGAGCCCTTTGAGCGTGCTTGCGAGCGCTATGAGCATGTGGCCCATCGGCACACCGACGTTGCGCAGCACCGTCGAGTCGGTAAGGTCGCGCTGCAGACGCGATACCGGGAGCTTCGAGGCCAGATGCGAGAGAATGGCATCGGCTATGCCGAGATTGCCCTCGGAGTTCTCGAAGTCGATGGGATTGACCTTGTGGGGCATCGCCGACGAACCTACCTCGCCCGCTTTGATGCGCTGCTTGAAGTATTCCATCGAGATGTACATCCACATGTCGCGGTCAAGGTCGAGGATGATGGTATTGATACGGCGCATGGCGTCGAAAAGGGCGGCCATGTTGTCGTAGTTGGAAATCTGGGTGGTGAACTGCTCGCGCTCTATGCCGAGGCTGTCGCGAAGGAAGCCGATGGCGAAAGCCTGCCAGTTGATGGTCGGGTAGGCGGCCAGATGAGCGTTGAAGTTGCCCGTGGCACCGCCGAACTTACCGCTGATTTTCACGTTGTCGAGGGCATCGAGCTGACAGCGCAGACGGTAGCTGAATACGCGGATTTCCTTACCCAGACGTGTGGGCGATGCCGGCTGGCCGTGGGTCTTGGCAAGCATCGGTATGTCGGTCCACTCGTCGGCGAGCGAGTCGAGTTTCGCAATCAGTTCGGAAAGCATCGGACGGTACACATCCCTGATGGCCTCCTTGATTGACATCGGCACCGAAGTGTTGTTGATGTCCTGCGACGTAAGGCCGAAATGGATGAATTCCTTGTACGCTTCAAGTCCCAGACGGTCAAACTGTTCCTTGATGAAATATTCCACAGCCTTGACATCATGGTTTGTCACTGATTCAATCTCCTTGATGCGCTCGGCGTCGGCCACGCTGAAATCATTGTAGATGGCGCGAAGCTTGGGGAATACCTCGTGGTCTACCCCCGCCAGAGCCGGCAACGGGATGCGGCACAGCGCGATGAAATATTCAATCTCCACACGCACTCTATAGCATATGAGGGCATACTCGGAGAAATACTTGTCGAGGGCCTCGGTCTTTGAACGATAGCGGCCATCGATAGGCGAAACGGCGGTTAATGGGCTGAGTGTCATTGAAACGTATCTTTGAAACCTTAATAATGATTGCTTTAATTACTTGTAATAACGGTTGCTCCCTTCCGGAAACATACTGATTGCTCTCTTCGAAAATCTAATTCTTGCTTTCTTCGAAAAATAATTACCGGTAAAAGTCGGTCACCGGCCTCATCGCCGGCACTCAAACATTTAATCCCTGCAAAGTTACGAATTTTTTTATCATCAAACTAATAATTCCAAAATATTTCCTCCATTTCAATTTCGCAGTATTCCCATATGTTTTATCCATTTGTGCCACCTCATTGATAATTGTGCGAACTTATATCATTATACGGTAAGTAATACTCGTCATGGAAGGTTTCGCCTCCGATGGACTTCGGAGGTTGAAAAACGACATTATTTTTTCATGCTC